>CAURES010000012.1:0-27493 GCA_963523725.1 uncultured Streptococcus sp. | reverse complement strand
CATCTCTAGTATAACAAAAAAGCCATCAAGTTGATGACTTTTTCAGTGGGCTCGCATAATCCTGCTGACTTTTTCTCTTATCTGATTTCTATACTTCCTTAACAAAAACCAATTCCTGTAGCTGGGACAGGTCTTCTCGGAAGCTAAATCCTGCAAAGCTTAAGCGACGAGCTTCTTCCACCTTCTGAACTTGATTTTCTATCAGGGCTGTCAGGAAAGCACCACGCGCTTTCTTGGAAATGGTTGAGTGAATTTTCAGCTGGCCGCCTCTATCCTCCATGAATTTGAAGGTCACCATTTTTTCTCTGATTTCCTTAGAAAATACGGTCTCAAACTCGGATGACAAGAGAGAAAAAATCACTTCTTCCTGCTTCACAGCTTCATCATAGGCCGCCTTCCAATGGCTCTTCAAAGTCTTACCAGCAACTTTCAACTTCATCAAAAAATCCAAACGGTGAGGGGACATAGGCGACAAGGCTGGAACAACACCGTACAAAGCCGAGGTAATGAAGACATGATTTTCAAGATAGGCTTGTTCTGCCTCGGTCAGTTTATCTCGCTTGATATGGCGGTACATAAGCCCATCAAAAAGTTTCAAGACTGGGTAGTGTTGAGCAGTTTGTTTTTTTAAAGCTTGGATATGTTGAAATTCTTCCTCTGCCTTCTCAGCTGATACCTTGTAAAAACTCTCCAATTGACTAGCAGAATAGAGGGCTAAGGCATCCAGCACAGCCTGACTTTCTGGTCTTAAAGGAGCGGCTTCAATACTTGACAAATCTGTGTTCATTTCTTTTGCTGTTGGGATTAAAATTTTCATATTAATAGTGTAGCATATTTTTTAGCCACTACCAAGAAATTCATCTAAAAAACCTCGGTTTGACCGAGGTTTCTCTGTTTATTTTGGCCATCCTAACCAGATAGCCACGAGAACAAGGGCTGTGCCAGCTAAGCTTGTTAAGATAGATAAGAATTTATCTTTTTTCTCCTTGAAGTGAGAAAAACCTATCTTCAAAGCGAACAGTCCGAGTAACAATGAAGCAAGCATCAAATAAAACCCCATTTGTTTGTCCTCCATTAGGCTTAATTTACCTTATTATAACATAAACTTCTTAAATAAAGCTTTCCTTACTGCACTTTAAAGGTCTTGAGATAGTTGTCTTTTCCTACTTGGCCTTCGAAGGTTTTACCATTTTCAAGGTAAGGGAGGTCATCTGATACAGAGGCCTTAACCTTATATATCTTGCCATCAACTTTAAAGAAGTAGACGGTATCGCCCTTGATAACAGCTGATTTAAGATCTGCTACCACACCCTTGATGCTTTCTGTGGTTTCATTATCAATTTCAAGGTCGTTTTTATTGGCGTACTTGCTGAGCAGTTCTTCTACTGTAGTAGCTACGATAACATTTTGATACTCAACTGCGTCTACCAGAGCGTACTCTTTGACCAAGCCAGCATTGTCCTTCAAGCCCATGATGTAGAGAGGCTTGTCATTGAGGTTAATTAGGATCGGGAAGGTTGCCTTGTAGGATTTCTCCTGAACAGCACCTTCGGCTGATTCACGGGCTGATTCTTCGGTCGCAGAAGCCAAGCTATACTTCGTGATTTCTCCTGTCCGCATATTTTCAAGGATGAAACCAAGATTACTTTCATCTGCATTGGCCGACGTCACACCTGTGTAGAGGTAGATGTCATTACCGATAGACAAGTAATTATAGCCCTTGGTAGTCTGGGTCACGTTTTTCTTGGAAATCATGGCATTCCAGAAACCGTCCTTGTACTTACCGTTGTAGTTGATTTGCTCAATGGTTTCCTCAGCTGGATAGACCCTGTCCACCCATTCTGGAACATCTGACAAGCTGTATTCCTTGGTCTCTCCATTTGTGGCATCCAAGATAATGACTGAAACAGGACGAGGAACTGCAAGCCCAAATTGCTTTTGGTAAACCGTTGCTACATAGAAAGGATTACCCTCATCGTCCACCTCAAAAGATGGAGTCTTGAAGATTTTAGTTGGGTACTTCAAGCGCAGGTGACGCTTGACATCGCGGTTAAAATACTCCGAATCCGAATACTTGATTGGTGTCTTCAAGTCCACCAAGTCCGCATTACCAGTTACCATGTCCACCTTGATATACTCGCCGATTCCCTTGGCCTGATTGTTAAACCATTTGATAGGATCTGCGTATTCTAGTGGCGTAACCCGATAAGGCTTCCCATCAATTGTCAATTGGGTATAGGTGTCTGCCGCTACATACTGCGACACCTTATCTGTTAGGGAACCCAAGTAGCGGTCACCAATTTTTTCAGCAGTACTTCTATCTAAAATAGGAACCTTACTGGTGTCAGTCTTAGGAAATTCAGTAAAGTCTTTTTCCGTAACCGTGACTACATTGGCATAATTTTTAGCCTGAAAAATGCTGGAAGTCACCAAGGAAACTAAACCAGCCAAGAGAAGAATTCCTCCAATAGAAGCTAAAAGGATTTTCCCTAACCGATTGATTTTGAAACCCTCAAGATTTAAGGCAGCTTCCGCCTTGCCGTGGCGCACATGAACCGTTTTGACAAGGTTTATCCCCTTGCCAAAGCCAAATAAGATTGCTACAAGCAGCAAATGCCCACAGAGGAAAAAAAGAAATTCCCAGCTGGTCAGGTTAAGGGGCGGTAAAAAGATATACCAGGTCGTTGCGATAACAATAAGTTCAAAGACTATTCGTTTCATTTGCTTTCCTCCTAAATGATTCGTCCTTCCAAGTGATCCAGTTCATGCTGGCAAATCTGGGCTGGGAAGCCTGTCAAGGTAATGGTCTGTTCCTGCCACTTGCTGTCACGATAGGCAACCCTTATGGTTTCATAACGCTTAGTAGGTCTCACACCCATCAAGGACAAACAGCCTTCTTCTGTCTCATAAGGTCCTTCAGAGGACAGGAGCACTGGGTTAAACATGACCACAGGAACCAAGCCAAGATTAAAGATAATCACGCGCTTCTGCACCCCAATCATATTGGCAGCCAGACCAACACAGGTCTCACGATTTGCTAAGAGTGTATCCTGTAAATCTCTGGCAAGATACAGGTCTTCCTGACTTGCAGGCTGAGACACCTGAGATAAAAATAAGATATCCTTTACAATTTTCTTTTCCACTTCCTCACACTCCTCTAGATGTTTACTATATTATAGCAATTATAGCACAAAAACCGGTAACTGCAAGCCCTTTCCCTCAACTGTAGAAAAAAGCCATCCGAAGATGACTTTCTTTTTAAATCGCATTCTTGTCAAAGCCGAGTTTACGTTGGATGAACTTAACGATTTCGACAATAATAATCATTGAGAAGCTTCCAGCCATGACGATTCCCCATTGTGACAAGTCTAGTTTGGTTACATGGAAGATTCCTTCAAGTGGTTCTACAACGATTGTTGCCATAAGAAGGATGAAGGATACCAAGATAGACCAGTTGAAGGTCTTAGACTTGAATGGACCAACTGTTAAGATGGATTGGTAAACTGACTTGACATTATAGGCATGGAAGAGCTGAATCAAACCAAGGGTTGCAAAGGCCATAGTAAGGGCATCTGCGTGAATAGCATGATTGTCACCCACATGAACTGGGTAAGCAATCGCAAGACCATAAACACTCATAACAATAGCTGCTTGGAGTACACCTTGATAGATGATAGAACTCAAAACACCACCTGAGAAGAAGCTTGCCTTGCGTCCACGTGGTTTATGGTTCATGACACCTGGCTCAGCTGGTTCAACACCAAGAGCGATAGCTGGGAAGGTATCCGTTACCAAGTTGATCCACAGGAGATGAACTGGCTGCAAGACGTCCCAACCAAACAAGGTTGATAGGAAGATAGTTAATACTTCAGCAGTATTGGCAGAAAGTAGATACTGAATAGTCTTTTGAATATTTGAGAAGACCTTACGTCCTTCTTCAACTGCAACGATGATGGTCGCAAAGTTATCATCTGCAAGAATCATGTCTGAAGCCCCTTTAGAAACCTCTGTACCAGTAATTCCCATACCGATACCGATATCTGCTGTTTTCAGAGCTGGCGCATCATTGACACCATCACCTGTCATGGCAACGACTTTACCTTGTTTTTGCCAAGCCTTGACGATACGAACCTTGTGTTCTGGAGACACACGGGCATAAACAGAGTATTGACCAACCACTTTTTCAAAGTCTTCATCTGACAGTTCGTTGAGTTCAGCACCAGTTAAAACGTGGCCTTCTGTATCATTTGCATCAATGATTCCCAAACGTTTGGCAATAGCTTCTGCAGTATCTTGGTGGTCACCCGTAATCATGATTGGACGGATTCCCGCTTCCTTAGCCACACGAACAGCCTCAGCAGCTTCAGGACGTTCAGGGTCAATCATCCCAATCAAACCAGTAAAGATTAAATCATTTTCAAGCTCTTCAGAAGTGAGGTTTTCTGGAATGCTGTCAATAATCTTATAAGCACCTGCAAGGACACGCAAGGCTTGGTGGGCCATTTCAGAGTTGTTTGTGTGAATGAGGTTTGTAACCTTCTCATCAATCGGAGCAATATCCCCAGCCTTGTCACGAAGAACACAACGTTTCAAGAGTTGGTCTGGCGCACCCTTGACTGCTACAAGGAAACGACCATCTGGCAATGGGTGAACCGTTGACATAAGCTTACGGTCAGAGTCAAATGGCAATTCAGCCACACGAGGATATTTCTCTAAAAATCCTTTAACATCGTAACCCTTGTCCAAGGCATATTGGATAAAGGCTGTTTCAGTTGGGTCTCCAATCAGATTGCCTTCCGCATCGATTTTCGTATCGTTTGCCAAGACAACAGAACGAAGAAGTGGCATTTCAAGACCCAGTTCAATGTCATCAGCTGAGTCATGTAGGACTGCATCGTAGAAGACTTTTTCAACTGTCATCTTGTTCATAGTAAGCGTACCAGTCTTATCAGAAGCGATGATTTCAGTTGAACCAAGCGTTTCAACAGCTGGCAACTTCCGAACGATAGAGTTACGTTTCGCCAAAACTTGAGTACCAAGGGCAAGAACGATAGTTACGATAGCAGGAAGTCCCTCTGGAATGGCTGCAACGGCAAGCGCAACAGAGGTCATCAACTCACCAAGTGGGTTTTTCCCTTGAATGAAGACACCCACTACAAAAGTAACAAGGGCAATGACCAAGATAGCATAGGTCAAGACCTTAGAAAGGTTGTTCAAGTTTTGTTTAAGTGGTGTATCTGTCTCATCCGCATCTTGAAGCATACCCGCGATATGACCAACTTCAGTGTACATTCCTGTGTTGACTACAACACCCATCCCACGACCATAGGTCACGTTTGAGTTTTGGAAGGCCATGTTGACACGGTCACCAATACCAGCATCTGCAGCAAGTTCGACTGTTAAGTCTTTTTCTACTGGTACAGACTCACCCGTTAAGGCAGCTTCTTCGATTTTAAGAGAGTTGGCTTCTAGCAAACGTAGGTCTGCTGGTACCACGTCACCAGCTTCAAGGGCAACGATATCGCCTGGTACCAATTCTTTAGAGTCAATCTCAGCCATGTGCCCATCACGAAGAACGCGGGCAGATGGACTAGACATGGATTTGAGAGCTTCGATCGCTTCTTCTGCTTTCCCTTCTTGGTAAACACCAAAGGCAGCATTGATGATAACCACGGCTAGGATGATAATGGCATCGGCGATATCTTCCCCACCAGAAGTCACAACTGACAAGATAGCTGCCGCAACTAGGATGATAATCATCAAATCCTTAAATTGCTCAATGAATTTGACCAGGATTGATCGTTTCTCGCCTTCTTCGAGTTCATTGTGGCCAAATTCTGCAAGGCGCTTTTCCGCCTCACTTGATGACAAACCTTGCTCGGTCGCATCCACAGCCTTCAAGACCTCTTCAGGACTCTGAGTGTAAAACGCTTGGCGTTTTTGTTCTTTTGACATGTGTCTCCTCCTTGACATTGTGTGCAAAACAGACTCTCTTTCTGTCATATCTTTTCACGACAAACAAAAAGAGACCTGTTAATCATAACAAGTCTCGCTGTTTAAGATAGTGCCGGAAAGCATACTTTTCAGTATAAAATTCGGAATGACGACACTATCACAGGTTTCTGCCAGCTACTCCCTTGAGTAATACTATTATACCAAATTTTGAAGAAAATTCAAGAATATTTAACTACTCAACATATCGGAAGCTCACTATCGCCTCTTTAAAAAAAGGAAGGGAAGTAACAAAGGGATTATAGCCATGAATACATACGAATATCTAAAATAATTTACAATTGGAGAATAAATGCACGTTAGTATTATTGAAATGCATATAATTATTAAACCTAAAATCTTATAATCTCTCCTCAATAATGAAATCATCAAAATAATTAACAATAAAATTGTATATAACCCTGCACTATAAAATATAGAAAAAATTGGTAAATAAGAAATCGTCTTATGTATATTCCAATAGAATTCTTGTAGCTTCTTAAACTTTGTTTGATTCATCCATCCATCATCAAGTGAAGTTGTATTTCCATAAACATTGCTACTATCTTCATACATAACCTGATAATAATTTCCCATATACGTCAAATCTGAAAAATTATATGGATACCAATATGAAACAGACAAATTTAATAATGCATCTATATAAGTCTTTGGATGAGTAAGATAACCCTTAAACCATAATTTAAAAAATTCGTGTTCTCTTCCCTCAAATTGTTCATTTTTCATACTATCTTTAATTGGATCAGCTTTATAATAAACAAATTTCTTATTATTTTCTAGACCTAATGTAGAATCATAAAAAGCTAATTCTTCACTAGAAAATGAATCTGGATGATAGTATACAGCAGCAGCAAGTTGTTGAAATCTAGGTGCTAAATAATCATACCTCTTTCTTGATTCTTGTGGCTGAATTAAGGAACTTGCAATAAAATTTATTATCAAAGTAAAGCTTATTGATACTAAAGAATAGAATAAAATTTTCTTGTAGTAGCGTTTGTTAAAAATAAATAGTATAAGAATCCCAACAATTATATAAATAACAGCCTTTCTATGCATCATATATATCCCAAAAAAGGAGATAATAAACATAAAGAAGAAATTCTTACTCTCAAAAAATTTAGCTGGTTGATAAAGAGTATATATAATACATAGAAAAAACAACATTAGTGCATTTACCATATATACATCTTTATACATCGTAAAACTAACTATTATAAAATTTGGAAACAAAAGATAGAATAAATATAAACATCTGTTCAACCATTTATTATTACTTAGTTCAAAAATTCTATATAATACATATACATAAATTAAAGTGGTTATTACTAGAGTAAGAAAATTGAAAATCGCTACTCCAACACCAACCCCTCCTAAAAATTTTATACCAAATTTTGTAAATAGACTTACAATATAGGTAAATAAATATGGGTGGGAATTTGTCAATGGATAAATCCCTAGACCTTCACCTATTATTACCATACTATCATACGTTGTAACACCTGGATACAACAGTATAAATGCTAGTATTCTAACCAAAAGAAATGGAATTAATAGACTGAAATATTTTCGCCTATCTATTTTATGCCTAAATGTATTCAACTCAATATCGAATTTTTTTATATGAACATTGTATTTATCCCAAACTAAATGTAAAAAATACTTAAAGATAAGATAATATCCTATCAAAAGAATAAAAAACAATATAAAAGAATATCGGTTCAAACTCCCCCTAAATAATGCTTGTGTGTGTGTTATATCTTCTCCGATTACAAAAATAAATGCTAAAATTGACGAAAATACTTTTATAATCATAGATTCTCTCTTGGTTAAAGAAGATAACTTATTTTTATTTATGAAATATAAAACTGATAAGAATATTGTTGCTGTAATCAATGTTTCTGTTTGAAATACTCTTAAAAACGTTATATAACTATTAACAACTATTTTTTTGTCTAATGTTAACAGAAGTGTAAAATAGTAAGATAAGATAATACTCTTTACAACACTAAAGTTCAACTTATTTATCACTATCTAAACACCCACCTTCTTTGAACTTGATAACTAGCAAGAAATAAAATTGTATCTACTACTATTTTAATGGCTGTTTCAGAACCAGAAAACATATTCCAAACAACTGTCACCATTGCTGCAGACAATAACATTTGGAAAACCGCCAAGCTATAGTATTTAACAATCGTTTTATGAATTCTTTTTTCACCATCAAAGACAAAATTCTTATTCATTGTAAAATTAAAATAAGATGAAATTATTCTTGCCAAAATAGTTGATAATAGAATCAACAGTGCCCCCCTATGAATCCCTGCAGATAAGGAAATCCAAAGGAACAACTGAAACAATCCAATATCAACTAAAAAGGATGAAAGAGATGATAACAAATATTTAAAGAATGAAGCAAAGATTACTTTGTAAATTCTCAATGAATCTTTAATAGGATTGAAATGAGTTTCAGCATTACCATCAAAGTAAATGGTTTCGATAGTTATCTCTTTTATTGGAATCGATTTATCAAATGTATGTATTAACATTTTAGTTTCATACTCAAACCGTTCACCTGGAATTTCTAACATATCATGCAGAATTGCCTTTGGAAAGCCTCTAAGTCCAGTCTGAGTATCTGTAATTTTTCGACCATAAAGCAATTTAAATACTAATTTTGTAAGCTTATTCCCAAATTTACTTTTTGGCGGTACATTTTCAGAATCAAAATCACGACAACCTAAAATTATCGAATCAGGATAATTAGAAATTATCTCTACCATAGATAAGACATCTTCAACCCTATGTTGTCCATCCGAATCAGCAGTGACAATCCCGTTATATTCTTCTACATTTGGCATTGTCAGAAAATAGTTAAAGGCATTTTTTAAGGCACGTCCTTTTCCTAAATTTTTTGCATGAGTTAATATTTGACATCCCTGTTCATCTCTTAGGTTTTCAAAAATATTTTTAAATTCAGGCCTACTTCCATCATCTACAATTAAAATATTTTCTAACCCAGATAGTCTTAATTTTTCTATGTATTTAATCAAATCAAGTGGAGGATTTAGGGCAGGAATAACAATCAATGTTTTCATATAATCTCCTTTGGTATCTGCTAATATTTTTGTATAAAAAAGCATAAACTTCCAGATATCATTCTATCATGTTTCCTAAAAAAAAAAAGTATTTTCTGTTGTGTATTTTCTTACTTTTATCCATCCTATTTGAATTTTCCCTTGAAAACCAGTATAATGGTAGAATGCTATGTGACTAGAAAGGAAGTTGAATGAAGCAATCTATCTCAAATCTCAAGTTAGCTGAGCGTGGGGCCATTATCAGTATTTCGACCTATTTGATCTTGTCTGCAGCCAAATTAGCGACTGGGCACCTCCTCCATTCATCCAGTTTGGTAGCAGATGGTTTTAACAACGTATCGGATATCATTGGAAATGTGGCCCTCTTGATTGGGATTCGAATGGCACGCCAACCTGCTGACCGAGACCACCGTTTTGGCCACTGGAAGATTGAAGATTTGGCTAGCTTGGTCACTTCTATTATCATGTTCTATGTTGGCTTTGATGTGCTGAGGGATACCATTCAAAAGATTCTCAGTCGTGAAGAAACTGTCATTGACCCTCTTGGTGCAACTCTAGGAATCATTTCTGCAGCGATAATGTTTCTAGTTTATCTCTACAATACTCGCCTTAGTAAACAATCCAACTCCAAGGCACTGAAGACTGCTGCTAAGGACAATCTTTCTGACGCTGTTACCTCACTTGGTACTACCATTGCCATTCTGGCTAGCAGTTTCAATTATCCCATCGTGGATAAACTGGTTGCTATCATCATCACCTTCTTTATCTTGAAAACTGCTTATGATATCTTTATCGAGTCTTCCTTTAGCCTTTCAGATGGCTTCGACGACCGCCTACTTGAAGACTACCAAAAGGCTATCATGGAAATTCCCAAAATTAGCAAGGTCAAATCGCAAAGAGGTCGTACCTACGGTAGCAACATCTACCTGGATATCACGCTAGAGATGAATCCAGACTTGTCTGTTTACGAAAGTCATGAAATCGCGGATCAAGTCGAGTCTATGCTGGAGGAACGTTTTGGAGTCTTTGATACCGATGTCCATATCGAGCCAGCACCTATCCCTGAGGATGAAATTTTAGACAATGTTTACAAAAAATTGCTCATGCGTGAACAATTGATTGACCAAGGAAATCAGTTAGAAGAACTCCTAGCCGAAGACTTTGTCTATATCCGTCAAGATGGAAAGCAGATGGATAAAGAGGCCTATAAAGCCGAAAAAGACTTGAATTCTGCTATCAAGGACATTGAAGTTACTTCCATCAGTCAGAAGACCAAACTCATCTGCTATGAGTTAGATGGCATCGTCCATACCAGTATCTGGCGTCGCCACGAAACTTGGCAAAATATTTTTCATCAAGAAACCAAAAAAGAATAGAGAAATCCTGTCATGAGACGGGATTTTTCTATTCTTCTAGCTATCAAAGTCACTTAGATATTCATAGCGTTCGTATTTTTCAAGGAGTGCTTCGTTTTTCTCATCTAGTTCTTTTTGAAGAGTAGCCAGCTTGCCAAAGTCAGAACCATTGGCCTGCATTTCCTCTTCAATAGCAGCGATACGATTTTCCAAGGCTTCAATATCACCTTCAATGCTTGCCCACTCCTGCTTTTCTTGGTAGGTCATGCGTTTCTTGTCTTCACGTATCTTGACCACCTTTTCCTTTTCGGCCTTTTGCACTTGATTGGCCATCTCTGTTTCAAAGGCTTTTTCATCAAGATAGTCGGTATAATGACCAAAGAAAGGACGAATCTTGCCATCCTCAAAAGCCAGAATCTTAGTCGCTACCTTATCCAAGAAATAGCGGTCGTGACTAACAGTCAAAACTGGACCAGCAAAGCCTTGCAAGAAATTCTCCAAAACTGTCAAGGTTGCAATATCTAAGTCATTTGTCGGTTCGTCCAAGAGAAGAACATTTGGTTTTTCCAAGAGCAGTTTGAGGAGATAAAGACGTTTTTTCTCTCCCCCAGACAATTTCTCTATCAAGGTTCCATGCGTCGAACGTGGGAAAAGGAACTGCTCCAGCAACTCTGCAATAGAAGTCGTAGAACCACCGCTGGTCTTGACCTCTTCTGCCACTTCCTGCAAGTAATTGATCACTCGCTTACTTTCATCCAAGCCCTCAATTTGCTGAGAGAAATAGGCGATGCGAACAGTTTCCCCAATCACAACTTGACCTGCTGTCGGCTCAAGACTTCCTGCAATCAAGTTAAGGAGAGTTGATTTCCCAACACCGTTGTCCCCAACAATTCCAATACGATCTTTGGCCTGCACCAAGAGATTAAAATCTTGCAAAATGGGCTTGTTTTCATAGGCAAAGGAAACATTCTGAAACTCGATGACTTTTTTCCCAATCCGACTGGTTTCAAAGTTCATGGTCAAGTCTGCCTCAGCAACGCCACCCGAAACTTCTTTTTTCAGGTCGTGGAAACGATTGATACGAGCCTGCTGCTTGGTCGCACGCGCCTGCGGTTGTCTGCGCATCCAGGCCAATTCTTGCTTATAAAGTTGTTCCTTTTTATGAAGTAGAGCCGCATCTCGCTCATCTTGTTCCGCCTTAAGGCGAACATAGTCCTGATAATTCCCTTGATACTCGGTCAATCCTGCGCGATCCAACTCGAAAATCCGTGTTGACAAAGCGTCTAAGAAATAGCGATCGTGAGTGATAAAAAGGATGGTCTTCTTAGAATTTTTTAAAAAGAGGGTCAGCCACTCAATAGTCGCAATATCCAGATGGTTGGTTGGTTCGTCTAGTAACAAGAGGTCGTGGTTGCCAAGTAAAACTTGCGCCAACTGAACTCGTCTTCTCAGACCACCTGACAATTCCCCAACTGGAGTGGATAAGTCCTGAATACCCAGCTTACTTAAAACCGTCTTGACCTGACTCTCGATTTCCCAAGCTTGGAGAGAATCCATTTCTGCCATGACACGTTCCAAACGTGCCTGCTTGTCCTCACTGTAGTTGAGCATGATCAATTCATACTCACGAATGAGCTGGATTTCCTTGAGGTCGCTAGATAGAACCGTATCCAAAACCGTCTTGCTATCATCAAAATCAGGATTTTGGGTCAAGTAACCAATCTGGTAATCATTTTTCGCTGAAAAGGGACTGACATCCCCATCAAAGCCAGAAACGCCAGAAAGGACATCCAAAAGGGTGGTTTTACCCGTTCCATTGACACCGATTAGACCGATTCTGTCTAGATCATGGATAATAAAGGAAATATCCTTAAAAACGGTCTTGTCACCGACGGACTTACTTAGTTTTTCAACGATAAAATCACTCATTTTTTCTCCCTCAGATAAGCATGGATGGCTTGACGGTCATTTTCCAATTCTCCATCGACAATAGCATATTCAATCTCTGTTAAAATCTCTCCCAAGTCTGGTCCCGGCTGATAGCCATATTCCTTAATCAAAATACCACCGTTGATTTTGATTTCTTTCTTGTCATGAATGGTCAGACTTTGGTAGGTTTCTGTGATAGCTTGTGGGTTGACTGATTTCCTTTGAGCTTGACGAAGATTTTCAGCCTGTAAAAGTAAATCCAAGTCAAAGCGGTAACAATCGCGCTTGCTCAACTCTCCCTTTTCACGCAAGGCTAAAATAGTCAGTACATCCTGAACTTGCTTAGCAAACTGGCGTGAGGTCTTCCAAGCCTTCAAAAAGGGCTGCGCATTCTCAATTTCCAAAGCCCACAATAGAGCCGCCCAGGCTTGTTCAGAGGATTCAAAGGTGAAATCAGTCTCCAAATCAAACAGTCTATTAAGCTTGTCTTGGCTAGATTCCATATCAGGGAGATAGTCATAAGCTTGACTCTCAATCATGGAAGCCAAGCCCCTTCTCCAAAATGGAGCCAGCAAGAGTTTATCAAACTCGACGAAGGTACGCTCTACAGAAATTTTCTCCAAAAGTGGCGTCAAGGTCTTCATAGCTTTAAACGTTTCTAGCTCCAGTTCAAAGCCAAGACTGGCCTGAAAACGGAAACCACGCATAATCCGTAGAGCATCTTCGTTGAAACGCTCACTAGCTACACCAACCGCCCGCAAAACTTGATTTTCCAAATCTTCTAAACCATGGAACAAGTCAATGATTTCCCCTGTCTCGTCCAAGGCAAAGGCGTTAACTGTGAAATCACGGCGCTTGAGGTCTTCTTCTAGCGAACGCACAAAGGAAACCGCACTGGGTCTGCGATAGTCCACATAGACATCCTCTGTCCGAAAGGTGGTTACCTCATACTCCTCATCCCCATCTAAAACCAAGACGGTTCCGTGCTCGATTCCGATATCGGCTGTTCGCGGAAAAATCTGCTTAGTCTCTTCTGGATAAGAAGACGTCGCAATATCCACATCATGGATAGAGCGATTGAGAAGGGCATCTCGAACAGAGCCTCCAACAAAATAGGCCTCAAAACCTGCTTCTTTAATTTTTTCTAATACTGGTAAAGCCTTCTGAAATTCAGAAGGCATTTGCGTTAATCTCATAATAAGTGTTCTAATCCATAGACAAGCTCATGACGCTTGCCAACTTCTTTAATTCCCAAATTCACCCCTGTCATGAAGGAGCTACGATCATAGGAGTCATGACGGAGGGTCAATCCTTCTCCCTGATTCCCAAAGATGACTTCCTGATGGGCTACCAATCCTGGCAAACGAACTGAGTGAATACGCATACCATCAAAGTCAGCACCACGAGCACCAGCAATCAGCTCTTCCTCGTCTACTGCACCCTGCTGGATAGACTCTCGAACTTCGGCCATCAACTCAGCTGTTTTAATTGCTGTGCCACTAGGAGCATCCTTTTTCTTGTCATGATGGAGCTCGATAATCTCCACATTTGGGAAATATTTAGCAGCCTGCTTTGCAAATTGCATGAGCAAGACAGCACCCAAGGCAAAGTTAGGAGCAATCAAGCCACCCAAGTCTTGGGCACGTGAAAAATCTTTTAGCTCTGTAATTTCTTCACTTGTGAAACCTGTTGTTCCAACTACTGGAGCAAAGCCATTTTCAAGAGCAAAGCGCGTATTTTCATAGGCAACAGCTGGAGTTGTGAAATCTACCCAGACATCCGCTTCAAAACCAGCTAAATCAGCCTTGTCGTTAAATACAGGAATTCCCTGCCATTCTGATTCAGACTCAAAAGGATCCAAAACTGCTACCAAGTCCAATTCTGGATCAGCCAAGACCATCTGACAAGCAGCCTGGCCCATCTTCCCCTTAAAACCAGCAATAATTACTCTAATACTCATCTTTACTCCTATTCAAGATACAAAGGACCTTGGCTGCCCATGAAAAATAGGGAATGGCGCTGACTTTCCACGAAAGGCAAGACAGGCATTTTTTTCAAGAGGTAGATAGTCCGTGTTCAATTTCTAAGATACAAAGCCTGTAAGAACACAGAGTGAAAATAGGAGTTCTAATCAAGGAGTGTCTCCTCCTTGGAAGAACTATCTTTTTCACAAAGGGTTCCAGGCGTGTTCAATTATCAAGATACAAAGGGCCTTAGCTGCCCGTGAAAAATAGGGGATGGCGCTGACTTTCCATGAAAGGTAAGACAGGCATCTTTTTTCAAGAGGCAGGTAGTCCGTGTTCAATTGCTATTTCTTAACTAGCCTAGAAGCGCCAACTAAATCACTGGAATATAACCCAGAGCAATGCTTCCTGCTCCTAGGTGTGTCCCAATGACACTACCAAATGTAGCAAGTGAAATATCCGTACCCACTTCAGAATCTAGCAAGTGCTGACGCAATTCCTCAGCCTTTTCAGGAGCATTCCCGTGAATGACAATGATACGATATTGGCCTGAAGCTGTGACTTCCTTGATAATCTCAATTAAGCGCTTGGTTGCTTTCTTTTCAGTACGAACTTTTTCGTAAACTTCAATCACACCTTGGTCATTGAAATAGAGGATTGGCTTAATGCTTAGCAGATTGCCCAAAATCGCAGCTCCATTTGAAAGGCGTCCCCCTTTTACCAAATGATCCAAATCATCGACCATGATGAAAGCAGATGTGTGACTAATTTGAATAGCTAGCTTATCCTGAATAATGGCAAAGTCATCGCCCTGGTCTCGCCAGTTAAAGACACTTTCAACCATGATACCCAGAGGAGCACTTGTAATCAAAGTGTCTGGGAAGGCAATGGTTAAGCCCTCATAATCATCGACCATGTACTGGATATTTTGGTAAAAACCTGAAATTCCAGAAGATAGGAAAAGCCCCAAAGCATGGGTATAGCCTTGTTCTTTGAGCGAAGTTAGAATCTCATCTAACTTGGCAATACTTGGTTGACTGGTCTTAGGCAATTCAGAAGCCTGAGCCATTTTTTGGTAAAATTCCTCAGCAGTCAGATTGATACCTTCGACATACTCCTCACCATCAATATTGACAGGAATATCCAAGACATATAAATCTTCTCTTTGCAAGGTATCTGCACTGAGATAGGCAGAGGAATCTGTGATAACAGCTAATTTCATATTAGAACTCCAAATTGATTCCTGGTAAGTCTAATGCAATTTCAGTTACTTCGTAAGTCAAACGGTTGAGCATGTTCAAACATGGACGAGCCAAGGTTTCCACTTCTTCTTGGTTCAATTCACTTGGTTCGTTAACAATACGACCATCGATATGATTCACCTGTGAAATGGTTCCACTGATGACAAATTTATCAAATACAATCATAAAACTCAAGACAACAATCAAGGAAGTCACTTGATTTTCTTGGTCATGTTGAATCAATTGGAAGTTCACATCCACCTTAGTTTCAGGAGCTCCATTTTCATTTTCCCATTCAAAATTACGCGCATCAAAATGATACTGACTAACAAATTCTTGTTCACGTTTAAGATTCATGTCTTTCTCCCTTGGCTACAATATTATAAGCTATTGTACCATAATTTTTTATTTTCATCTAGTTTTCTAGGATTTAGTCAATCCCGATTTCAGCTCGAACTACGTCTGCGATGGTATCAACATAGTAGTCCACTTCTTCTGTTGTAGGAGCTTCTGCCATAACACGCAAGAGGGGCTCTGTTCCACTTGGACGAACAAGGATACGGCCATTCCCTGCCATTTCAGCTTCCATCTTCTCGATGATAGCCTTAATAGCTGGCACTTCCATAGCCTTTTCCTTCATGGCATTTTCCACTCGGATATTGACTAATTTTTGTGGATAGATGGTTACTTCTGCTGCCAACTCTGACAAGCTCTTACCAGTTTCCTTCATGATTTTGGTCAATTGAACAGCTGATAATTGACCATCACCTGTTGTATTGTAGTCCATCAAGATGACGTGACCAGACTGTTCACCACCGAGGTTGTAGCCTGATTTTCTCATTTCTTCCACAACATAGCGGTCGCCAACTGCAGTGACTGCCTTGTTAATGCCTTCACGGTCCAAGGCCTTGTGGAAACCAAGGTTGGACATAACAGTTGTCACAATTGTATTTTGGGCCAATTGTCCTTTTTCAGAAAGGTACTTTCCGATAATGTACATGATTTTGTCACCATCAACGATCTCACCATTCTCATCAACAGCAATCAAACGGTCACTGTCTCCGTCAAAGGCCAAACCAATCGCTGATCCGCTTTCTTTGACCACTTCTTGAAGGGCTTCTGGGTGGGTTGAACCAACATTAAGATTGATGTTAAGACCGTCTGGTGTTTCCCCGATAACCGTCAATTGAGCGCCAAGATCTGCAAAGATTTGACGGGCACTTGTAGAAGCTGCACCATTGGCCGTATCCAAGGCAACCTTCATTCCTTCAAGAGGAGTTCCAGTTGAAACAAGATATCCTTCATACTTACGCAAGCCTTCTGGATAATCTACCAAGGTTCCCAAGCCTTCAGCACTTGGACGTGGCAGAGTGTCTTCTGCAGCATCTAGCAGGGCTTCAATTTCTGCTTCTTTTTCATCATCTAGTTTGAAACCATCACCACCAAAGAACTTAATCCCATTATCAAGGGCTGGATTATGACTAGCAGAAATCATGACACCTGCACTGGCTCCCTCAGTTTTTACCAAGTAAGCTACTGCTGGTGTTGCCAGGACACCAAGTTTGTAGACGTGAATCCCTACAGAGAGGAGACCTGCCACCAAGGCTGATTCCAGCATTTCCCCTGAAATACGTGTGTCACGTCCTACAAAGACTTTCGGTGCTTCCGTTTCATGTTGACTAAGAACATAGCCTCCAAAACGTCCTAGCTTAAAAGCCAATTCTGGCGTTAGTTCTACGTTAGCTTCTCCACGGACTCCATCAGTCCCAAAATATTTACCCATTTTTATAAAATCCTTTTCCTATTTTTAATTCGTTTTTGAACTAGTTGCTTTCGTTGACGAAGATGTCTCCGACGAACTGCTTGTGCTTGAACTTGGCGCTACTGGTTTTGTAGTCACCTTCATTGTTGTATCAAACGGAGTGATAACTACTGGTAAGACAACACCATTGCGGTCGATTGCCTGCAAAGGTACTGAGCCACTGTAATTACCTGTTATGCGTTCGCTGGTTGGTAAAAGCGCAATAACTTTGTCAATCTTAGCTAATGTTTCCTGGTCAGTCGTGACCGAAACGCGTTCATTGGACACGGTTACACTATCAAGTTGTAGCTTGGGATCAATCTGGCTTTGGTCAACTTGTGGCACAACAATCATCCCATCTCGCTTAACCTTCTTCCCAACTTTCACTGTGATCTTTTGAGGCGTTGCCACAGCGGTCAATCCACTTGGAAGATTTTCAATATTCAAGGGAACTTCAATCGTTCCAACACTAGCATCTGTTAGGTCAGCAGTAACCTTGAATTTACGTGTGCTTTCTTGCATTTCACTGGCCAAGGTCACACGATTGGCACCTGTCAGTACAACTGAAACCTCTGATGCAAATCCGCTGATGAAATACTGGTCATCATCATAGTGAATATCGATAGGAACGTTCGTTATCGTATTGGTGTAGGTTTCTGATTTGACCTGCCTTGTGGTATTGCTATTTTGAAAGTTGGTCGACGTTGCATAAATGAATAAGACACAAGCAAAAAAGAGAGATGAAATGATATATAGACTATTTTTTCTCATATTTCCAACCTCCTAGCAAACGGTCCTTGAAACTGACTTTTTCCTCAACAGCTGGCACAAGAATTGCACGTAGTTCTGCTTCAAATTCTTCAATCGTCAAGTCGTGCTTGAAAACACCGTTATAGGTAATAGAAATGCCACCTGTTTCCTCTGAGACGATGAAGGTCAAGGCATCGGATACTTCTGACAAACCGATAGCCGCCCGGTGTCTGGTCCCAAATTCCTTGGAAATCCCTGTGCTTTCTGTCAAGGGCAGATAGGCAGAGGTCACTGCAATCCGATTTCCTCTGATAATCACAGCACCATCATGTAGGGGAGTGTTGGGAATAAAAATATTGATGAGGAGTTCTGCCGAAATTTTGGCATCCAAGGGAATTCCTGTCGCGATGTATTCTTGTAAGGTCCGAACCCGTTGAATGGCAACCAAAGCACCAATCTTACGGGGACTCATGTATTCAACTGACTTAACAAAGGCACGAATCATTTTCTCTTCTGCACTAATTTGAGTAGTAGAAAAGAAATCTGTCGCCCTTCCCAAACGTTCCAAACCAGTCCGAATCTCTGGAGAGAAGATAACAACCGCAGCAATAACCCCATAGGTGATAATCTGATTAATCAACCAAGAAATCGTTGTTAAACCAAGGATATTGGCCACAACCTGGGCTAATACAAAAATCAAGACCCCCCGCACCAAAATCATAATCTTGGTGCCAGCTATCGCTTTTGTAAAACGATATAAAATATAGGTCACAATCAAAATATCAAACAGATTGATGGCAATACTCCAAGGACTAGAAAACAAGCTAGTCCAATATTGCAGGTTGGATAATTGTTGAAAGTTCATCTGCTGTCTCCTCTCTGTCCAAACACGTTCCTCTCTATTATACCATTTTTCTGACATTTTTTTCCCTATCCTACTTCATTTTAAATTAAAGAAAAAATATGATAAAATAAACTGATACTCAATGAAAATCAAAGAGCAAACTAGGAAGCTAGCCGCAGGTTGCTCAAAACACTGTTTTGAGGTTGCAGATAGAGCTGACGTGGTTTGAAGAGATTTTCTAAGAGTATGACTAGAAAAAACAAAGGAGAAACCATGTCTCAACTCTATGATATTACCATTGTAGGTGGTGGTCCTGTCGGGCTTTTTGCAGCCTTCTATGCCCACCTACGCCAAGCCAAAGTCCAAATCATCGACTCTCTTCCCCAACTAGGTGGACAACCTGCTATTCTCTATCCTGAAAAGGAAATTTTAGACGTACCAGGTTTCCCAAATCTGACTGGAGAAGAATTGATCAACCGCTTGATTGAACAACTAAACGGATTTGATACCCCTATTCATCTCAATGAAACAGTTCTTGAGATTGAAAAACAAGAAGAAGGATTTGTCATCACAACTTCTAAAGGAAGTCACCTGTCTAAAACTGTTATCATCGCTATGGGTGGCGGTGCCTTCAAACCACGTCCTCTGGAACTAGAAGGCGTTGAAGGCTATGAAAATATCCACTACCATGTTTCCAACATTCAGCAATACACTGGTAAGAAAGTGACGATTCTTGGTGGAGGAGACTCAGCTGTGGATTGGGCTTTGGCTTTTGAAAAAATTGTACCAACTACCCTTGTTCACCGCAGAGATAATTTCCGCGCCTTGGAACACAGTGTCCAAGCCTTACAGGAATCATCTGTGACCATCAAGACACCATTCATCCCTAGCCAACTCCTTGGAGATGGAAAAACGCTTGATAAACTTGAAATCACAAAAGTTAAATCTGATGAAACCGAAACGATTGACCTAGACCACCTTTTTGTCAACTATGGTTTCAAATCTTCTGTCGGTAACCTTAAAAACTGGGGTCTGGACCTCAACCGTCACAAGATTATCGTCAACAGCAAGCAAGAATCCAGCCAAGCAGGTATCTATGCTATCGGTGACTGCTGCTACTATGACGGAAAAATTGACTTGATTGCGACAGGCCTCGGAGAAGCTCCAACCGCTGTCAACAATGCCATCAACTACATTGACCCTGAGCAAAAAGTGCAGCCAAAACACTCAACCAGTTTATAAAAAAGAACCACGAGTCACATAGGATTCGTGGTTTTATAGTTCATCAGCTATCTTGTTGATTTTTCTGAGTCTATGGTTGACACCACTTTTGGTCAGAGGGGTGCTGAGGCTATCTGCCAACTGTTGGATAGAGTAGTCTGGGTGCTGAATCCGCAGTTGCGCTACCTCCTGCAAATCCACTGGCAGATTTTCTAAGCCCATGATATCTTTGATTTTACTGATATTGTTGATAGTCTTTATGCTGGCAGAAACTGTCCGAGCGATATTAGCTGTCTCCGCATTATTGGCTCGATTGAGGTCGTTACGAGTTTCTCGCAAAATCTTAACCCGCTCAAAATCATCACGCGCCTGCATGGCTCCGATTACTATCAAGAAGTCCATAATGTCTTCGGCACGCTGGAGATAGGTCACAGCTCCCTTCTTACGTTCAAGCACCTTGGCATCCAGTAAAAATTGCTGGAGAAGGGAGGCAATCCCTTGCGCGTGATCCAAATAGACAGAACTGATTTCCAACTGGTACTTGCCTGACTCAGGGTCACGAATGCTTCCATTTGCCAAGAAAGCACCACAGAGATAGGTACGGCCTGCTTCCTCGTCTGATAAAATCTCCTCATCAATACCTGTTTCCAGACCAAAGAAAGAGTCTGCCAAGTGCAAATCACTCAACAAGTCCTGCACCTTTTCATCTGTAAAAACGGTATAGACTCGATTCTTGCGGAGATTGCTTCTTTGGTGGTGGCGAATTTCCGATTTGATTTCGTAGAAATGGAGAAAAGACTCATAGAGGTGACGAGCCAGCTTGGCATTTTCTGTCACAACAGACAAGGTCAGGCCCGAAGTCGAGAGACCGATACTACCAGACATCTTGATAATGGCGGATAATTCATGCCGGCTCAGATGGTGCTGACCTAGGATTTCTTCTTTTACTGCTACTGTGAAACTCATTTTCTCACCTGTATAATCCGCATCAATTCATCCACAATCAAATCCCCATCGTGGAAGGCGCCTCCATTTTCCAGACGAAGGAAGTTGGATGAAATCACGCGCGGAACCTGCTTACAAAGATCAGCAAAATCATGTTCCACCTGCACCAAGTATTCATCAAACCGGTTGGAATTCATGTATTCCTGAGGCACTTTTTCGATATTCACCAAGACAGTGTCGATAAAAGGTCGGCCAAGGTGACGATGCAAGACTTCCACATGGTCACTATCTGTAAAGTGTTCTGTCTCCCCACGTTGGGTCATAATATTGCAGACATAGGCGATTTCTGCCTTGGTTTCCAAAAGCGCCTGCCCGATTTCCTTAATCACGATATTGGGCAAAATCGAGGTAAAGAGGGAACCAGGTCCGAGGACAATCATGTCACTTTCAAGAATGGTCTGCACTACTCGACGGCTAGCCAGAGGCGTATCATCGTTGAGGGTATTGGTCACATAGACATGGTCAATCATACCTGGATGGTCTGCAATATGACTCTCTCCAGCCACTTCTGTCCCATCCTGAAAGACTGCATGAAGGGTCAAGGGATGGTCACTGGAAGGATAAATCTTCCCAGTGGTATGGAAAAATTTGCTCAGCAACTGCATGGCATTGTAGGTCGAACCCTGCATTTCTGACAGGCCAGCGATAATGAGATTTCCCAATGGATGGCCAGCAAAGGCTCCCGCATCCTCAGAAAAGCGATACTGAAAGACTTTCTCATAAAACTTAGGCATATCCGACATGGCCACAAGGACATTGCGAAGATCACCTGGCGGTGTCAATTGTTGCATATTTTTTCGGAGTTCACCTGATGAACCACCATCATCTGCCACCGTTACGATAGCTGCGATTTCCACATCTTTTTCCCGCAGACTTTTAAGAATGACAGGGATCCCAGTCCCTCCACCAATCACCGTTATCTTTGGTTTTCTCATGAACGGTTTACCGTTTCCTTTCTTCGGTCTTTGTCACGATGCCCTTCATTGACAGGCCAATTCTTGGATAAGTCCTGCGCCAAGCGTTTAGCAAAGGCCACACTACGGTGTTGTCCACCCGTACAACCCATGGCAATGGTCAAAACAGACTTCCCTTCCTTTTGGTAACTTGGCAAAATCGGCTCAATCAAGGCCAACAAATGTTGATAAAAGTCTTCTGACTCAGGGTGGTTCATGACATAGTGATACACTGGTTCATCTACACCCGTTTGATTTCGTAACTCTGGAAGGTAGTATGGATTTGGCAAGAAACGGACATCAAAGACTAGGTCCGCATCAATTGGGATTCCATATTTAAAGCCGAAAGACATGACTTCGATACGGAAAGACTGGGCTTGTTCTTGGTCTGAAAACTGCTCTGCAAGGGTTTTGCGCAGCTCACGTGGAGTGAGTTCAGTAGTATCCACCACATTTTGGCTCATATTTTTCAAAGGCGCCAAGAGTTCACGTTCCAGCTTGATTCCATCCAAAATCCGTCCATCTGCAGCTAGTGGGTGACTCCGTCTGGTTTCCTTGTAACGAGCGACCAATTCCTTATCAGCTGCATCCAAAAAGAGAATTTTAAAGTCCAGTTCTTCCTTGTTTTCCAACTCATCCAAAACAGCTTGAATCTCTGAGAAGAAAGAACGGCTACGCATATCTACTACCAAGGCCAACTTATGGTCGTCTTCCTTTGTTTCCACCAACTGCAAAAACTTAGGCAAGAGAGCTGGAGGCATATTATCAATAGTAAAATAACCCAAATCTTCGAAGGACTGAATGGCAACTGTTTTCCCTGCACCACTCATCCCTGTCACAATCACCAAGTGAAGTTGTTTCTTTGTCATCTTTTTCTCCTTATATCAAAAGAAGTTTGGCAACACCAAACTTCAACTAGCTTATCCAATCTCTGCGATGACTTCAATTTCGACTTTTACATCACGAGGAAGACGAGCTACCTCTACTGCTGAACGAGCTGGAAATTCCTCTTTAAAGGCCGTTTGGTAAACCTCGTTAAAAGGAACAAAGTCGTTCATATCGCTCAAGAAGCAAGTTGTTTTGACAACATGGTCAAAGTCTGTTCCTGCTTCTGCCAAAATAGCACCGATGTTTTTCAAGACTTGTTCTGTCTGTTCTTGGATCGTTTCTCCAACGATTTCCCCAGTTTCAGGAGAGAGAGGAACTTGACCACTAGCAAACAAAAGGTTGCCAACGATTTTTCCTTGAACATATGGTCCGATAGCCTTTGGAGCTTTGCTTGTATGAATTGTTTTTGCCATTTTCTTTTCCTCACAATTTTTCTAAGATTGCATCCCAAGCCTCATCCATCCCTGCCTTGCTGACAGATGAAAAGAGGATAAAGTCGTCACTTGGGTCAAAGTTTAATTTCTTTTTGATTGCTGATTCGTGCTTGTTCCATTTACCACGAGGAATCTTGTCCGCCTTGGTCGCAACGATGATAACCGGAATCTCATAATACTTGAGAAATTCGTACATCTGCACATCATCTGCTGACGGGTCATGACGAAGGTCAACTAGACTGACTACCGCACGGAGATTTTCCCGAGTCGTTAGGTACTCCTCAATCATGCGCCCCCACTTTTCACGTTCCTTTTTAGAAACACGGGCATAACCATAACCAGGCACATCCACAAAGCGCATCTTGTCGTCGATGTTAAAGAAGTTAAGAAGCTGGGTTTTCCCAGGTTTCCCTGACGTACGAGCCAGATTCTTACGATTCAGCATAGTATTGATAAAGCTAGACTTGCCAACATTTGAACGCCCTGCAAGAGCGATCTCTGGCAGTTCATCCTGCGGATAGTGGGACTTATTAGCCGCACTGAGCAAGATTTCTGCATTGTGTGTATTAAGTTCCATAGTCACCTCTAGGCTGTTTCTAGGATTGGTTTATCCGTTCCATCGACAGCTTCTTTAGTGATGCGGACCAATTTCACATTTTCCTGACTCGGCACTTCAAACATGACATCTAGCATTGTTTCTTCGATAATCGAGCGAAGACCACGCGCCCCTGTCTTCCGTTTGATGGCTTTATTAGCAATCTCTTGAAGGGCTTCGTCGTCAAATTCCAACTCGACATCATCATAAGAAAGCAAGGTTTGGTACTGTTTCACCAAAGCATTTCTTGGCTCTTTCAAGATACGAACCAAATCATCTACTGTCAACTGTTCAAGAGCAGCAAAGACAGGCAAGCGTCCAATCAACTCAGGGATAATACCAAATTTTTGAATATCTTCTGCGATGATTTCTTGCATGTAAGAGCTATTTTCATCAATCGCTTTATTGTTTTGACCAAATCCGATGACTTTTTCACCCAGACGTTGTTTGACGATTTCTTCAATACCATCAAAAGCACCACCCACGATGAAGAGGATATTTTTGGTATCGACTTGAATCATCTCTTGTTGTGGATGTTTACGTCCACCTTGAGGCGGAACACTAGCAACGGTTCCCTCGATAATCTTGAGAAGGGCTTGTTGCACCCCTTCACCAGAAACATCACGTGTGATCGATACATTCTCACTCTTCTTGGCAATCTTGTCAATTTCATCCACATAGATAATGCCACGCTCTGCACGTTCGATATTAAAGTCAGCAGCCTGCAATAGTTTGAGAAGGATATTTTCCACGTCCTCACCCACATAACCAGCCTCAGTAAGAGCTGTCGCATCCGCAATCGCAAAAGGTACATTCAAGCTCTTAGCCAAGGTCTGAGCAAGGAAAGTTTTCCCTGAACCAGTTGGACCAATCATCAAGATGTTTGACTTCTGCAAATCCACATCTTCTGACTCTTCACGCGTATCGTGGAAATTGATGCGTTTGTAGTGGTTGTAAACTGCCACTGCCAAGGCACGTTTGGCACGATCTTGACCGATTACATAGTGGTTCAAGATATGGAGGAGTTCGATTGGTTTTGGAACTTCAGACAAGTCTGCCAAGACTTCCTCAGCCAACTCCTCCCGAATGATTTCCTGGGCCAACTCCACACATTCATTACAGATAAAGGCGTTGTTCCCAGCGATTATTTTTTGTACTTCTTCTTGGCTTTTGCCACAAAATGAGCAATAAACCATCATATCATTATTCCTATTTGTAGGCATGATTTCCTTCCGTTCTATTCTATACTGTCATTCTATCTAAAATAAGGTCATGTAAAAAGCATGGATACTATTGACCAAATTGGTAAAGGCATTTAACCAGAGCAGGACAGAAAGTCCATAGCGCTTTTTACGAAAAGCCTGTGCTCCTGCAAGTAAGCAGACCAAACACAGCATGGCTGTGAAAAAACCAAATATACTACGTTCCATTAGACTTCCTTTCTCTTGCGGTATTGGATGGTAAAATCATAAGGATTTTTCTCATCTTTGGTATAGGATTTGCTTGAAACTGTCTCAAAAAGAGACAAGTCAAACTTCTCAGGGAAATAGGTATCTCCTTCCACCCGAGCATGAATTTGAGTCACAATCACTTCATCAAGGTAGGGTTCAAAAGCCTGAAAAATTTGCTTCCCACCGATAATATAAAGATTCTTGTCTTGAGCCTGATACCAGTCGAGAACAGACTGGATGTCCTGAAAAGTAGCAACCCCATCTATCTTTTCTTCCGGGTTACGTGTCAAAATCAAGGTCTCCCGTTTTGGAAGCAAGCGACGCCCCATCCCATCAAAGGTCACGCGCCCCATCAAGATAGCATGATTCAGAGTTGTTTCTTTGAAGTGTTGCAGTTCTGCTGGCAAATGCCAAGGCAGACGATTGTCCTTACCAATCACACCCTCTTCATCCTGGGCCCAAATAGCTACGATTTTCTTAGTCATGCTTCCATCCTTTTCACTGATAGTACTATTTTATCAAAAAACTCAAAAAAAGACTGGTTTGGAATAGCTTACAGAATAGAAAAAAATCCGTAAGAGACATCCTACAGATTTTTATATGATTATTCTATTTCTTACAAACCAGGTGCTTGTCCAAGTTCTGCTGCAATCATCCAAACTGTTTTCTCAAGTTCAGCCTTAGCACCAACAAAGATATCGTTTGTAACATCATCGCCTTCTTCGTCAGTCACATCCAAAGCTTTTTGGAAAAGAGTGATGAGGTAGCGATAAATAGCTAGAACACGTTCCAAGCTTTCTTCAACGTTACGGAATTCTCCTTCTTCTTCTTCGATTTCACTGTGTTGAAGGAATTCTGTCAAAGTTGAGTAAGGTTTGCCACCAAGGGTAATTAAACGTTCGCTGATTTCATCCAAGTGACCATCAAGAGCATCCATGTACTCATCCATTTTTGGATGCCATACAAGGAAACCACGACCACGCATGTACCAGTGTACTTGGTGCAAAGCAACGTGGGCTACGTACAAATCAGCAACAGCTTGGTTCAAGACTTCCTTTGTTTTTGCCAATGCTACTGGCGCTGCTTTTGTTAATGATGTTACGTCTTTTACTGCTTCTTTTTTCAATTCTACCATTGTTTTTACCTCATTCATTATTTTTTGTAACCACTTCTTAATGATTACTACCTTAGTATACTACTAATAGAAACCAATAGCAAGCCAAATGACTCACATGAGAAAAGTTGCAATAGACTGATAATTTAAGAATTTTTAGAATAAAACACAGTCCCTTTCAAACTCTCTTAACTGCGACAAAATAAAGAAAAAAGAGGATGCAAATTTCTTGCACACTCCTTTCTCAAACTTATATCTTAATACCAAACGCTGACGTCAACACGACCACGAATTCCTTTTAAGTAGTCAGATGAGGTGTATTGCCATCCTTTTTCACCTGAATAATGAGGATTTGTCCAATCAAGCGCATCCGTATAAGCTGCAACCCAGTTTACATGTTGTAAAATATCAGGATGATTCAAACGAGTTTGCAAAAGTTGACGATAGCTATAAACTTTCACGTTTTGGTAACCAGCATGTTTCATGGTTTCCATATACTTATTGATAATTTTAACCCAAGTAGCTGTGTCGGTCGGAGCTTTCTTGGTCTTATTTAAATACTCCCAATTTTCAACATCATAGTAGATTGGATAAGACAAATTCATCTTGTATTTCTTCAAGAGTTCAATTGTCTGCTTAGCATCATTCTCAGCATCTGTTTCATTTTCGGCATAGGTATAAAGATAAACACCATAAGGAATACCTAGTCGATTAAATTCTTGAATATTATAAGCCAATTCCTTATCTTCTACACCGCTATATCCCAAGCGAACAATAACGCCATCAACTCCATTATCATCGATGACTTTTTTCCAGTCACTGATACGACCATTGTGTTCAC
>CAURES010000011.1:0-30901 GCA_963523725.1 uncultured Streptococcus sp. | reverse complement strand
GTCCATTCTTAACAACAAACTCATTCTTAGTTCCGTCTGGGTTAGTGATTGTTACTGTGTGGCTTCCATCTGGGTTTTCAGTAGTTGTTGCTGTTGCAGCTTTACCATCTTTGATGATAGCATTGGTAACATTGCCGTCTCCATCTGTAACTTTAACAGTATGAGTTCCATCGTTATTATCTGTTACTTCAACTTTTGGAGTCTTGCCGTCTTTACCGTTTTTAACAACTGTTTCTTTAGTTGTTCCATCTGGATTTGTTACAGTAATTGTATGGCTTCCATCTGGATTTTCTGTTGTTGTGATATTGGCAGTTTTACCGTCTTTACCATCTTTGATAATAGCATTCGTAACATTGCCATCTTCATCCGTAACTTTAAAAGTATGAGTTCCATCATTGTTATCAGTCACTTCAACTTTTGGAGTCTTACCGTCTTTACCGTTTTTAACAACTGTTTCTTTTGTTGTTCCGTCTGGATTTGTTACAGTGATTGTATGACTTCCATCTGGATTATCTGTTGTTGTAATAGTAGCAGTTTTACCGTCTTTGCCATCTTTGACTTTAGTAGTTGATTCAGAGCCATCTCCATTGCGTACTGTAATAGAGTATGTGCCATCTCCATTATCTGTCATCGTTACAACTGGTGATTTACCATCTGCTCCGTTTGCTCCTGTTTCACCTTTATCACCTTTTGTAATTTTAGGAACCACAGTTGCTGTAACTAATGGACTAGTAGCTTTATTTGGTTCAGTTTGTGTTACAAAAATATTATCACCTTTCACCACGGCTTTGTCTAAAGTAACTGACCATGTTCCCTCCGAAACTGTAGCTGTTTTAACGGTACTATCTGGAAGGGTAACACTAATAGTAGAATCTGTTATCCCTGTTCCTGTAATCGTTGTAACACCTTCGATAATGGCATCTACCATCGCTTCCTTGGATACAACTAATCCCGATTGAGGAACAACAGTGGCACTGATGTCATTACTAATCGTTTTGTTTACTTCTTTTTGTCGAGCAGAAATACTTTGTCCTTTTACAAGAGGTGCTGGCGTATCTACCATCCATGTTCCATCCTCTACCACTAAAGCTGTTTTCTCAACTCCATCTGGAAGCGTAACGGTAACCGTAGCTCCTGCAACACCGCTTCCTTTAATTACATTAGAACCTTCTTTCGCATCTGTAATAATAGGAATCTTAGAAATAACTTCTACTACATTCAAGACAAAGGTTTCTCTAGCTTCACCACTACCTAATAGATCATCATTTCGCGCAATAAAAGTAAAAGTTATAGTACCCGTTCGCGTAGGAGTCCCACTAATGGTGTGTGTGCTGGCGTCATAGGTCAATCCATAAAACATCTTTAAGAATGCATCAATGTACGATTCCTCCATACCTCTTTCACTAGCATGATTAATATATCCACTACTGCCAAAAGAATCAAGTAATGCATCACTACCGTAAATCTTTGCATGATCATTTAGTTCTATCGTTGAGGGTTCCATAGGAGTCCCTACTTGGATGGTTTGATGATTGTGGGGAATCCTAATAGTAGCTGGAAGTGGATCTACCTGAATAGTCACTGTAGCTTTTCTTTCATTACCACGTATACCACTTGGGTTAGCAACCATTGTAATTGTAAAGGTTCCAGCTTGAGTAGGCGTTCCTTCAATCACCTTCTTATCGCTATTGTAAATAATCCCCTGAGGAAGAGTCCCGCTTTCTACACTAACCTCTATCCCATCTGGTACACTCACCGCCACTGGAGCAATCGCTGACATAACAGTCGTATGTCGTTCCTGATTATCCATAAAGTTAAATTCCTTAGCAGTCACCGTCAATGGAATCGTTAATTCATTTCTAACACCACCAGCAACTCCTGTGAAATTTTTGTCTAAGAATGTTGACAAATAGATTATGTGTTTCCCCACGACTGTAGGTATTCCCGTAATCTTGCCTGTTGACGCATCATAGCTTAAACCAATATCAGATAGAGAACCAAAATAACTATAATCACGTTCCTTCACCAGTACATTTAGTTGTAAGGTAGAATGTGGTTCCTTGGTGACTGTAATAGTCGGAATAGAATCCTTGGCTGTTACTTCAACAGATGACCTATCTGCCTCTAAAATCGGTGTTAACGGTTCTACACGAAGAGTTACCTGCCTTCTTGTAACTTGACCTCCAAGTGCCTGTGGCATAACCGCCCGAATATTAAATTCATAGGTACCTACCCCTTCTGTTGGATTTCCTATAATTTGATGATTGGATGCATCATATCTCACTCCAGACGGAGCATTCTCTAAATCAATTGTTGCACGTTCATCAAAATCCGATACCGTAATTGGAATCATCTCTTTATCTGCAGCAAATGTCTGGTTTTCATTGTTAATACTAAGAGCTGATGTTATAGGAGTAACTTCAATATAAATTGTCTTCCAAATAGTTCTGCGAACGTTGATATCTGCATAGTTATACGGCATTTCGGTCTGAACTAAAATTTGATAAACATATCCCTCGTAGGACATTGCACTTGGAATTCCTGTAATAGTTCCTGTATGTGTCGACTCATCATACGAATAACTCAAACCAGCTGGTAAAGAATTTGAATCGACTGTCAGTTTTGAATGCGAATCATGCTTGATTGTAATAGGTGGAATCTCTGTTCCAATCGATGCTAGGAGACGTGTTTCATTAGAAGTATAAGCATCTGTTGCTTGAGTTCCTGATCCGATTGTCAAGCTCGGACTTAGCCCTGTTACGTTAATGGTATAGGTAGTAGTTGTAGTACGAACAAGCCCATTTGAACCTCTTCTACTAATTGTTGCAGTGAGCTCATAGCGACCAACTGCAGTCGGTATCCCTGTAATTTTAGTCCCATCATTACTAATTTTTAGACCAGAATTAGAAAAATTATAGGAATCATTCGCACGATAAGTTACCACTGCATCGTCAGGTACCTCTTGCAATCCAAGAGCAGATACCTTGGATAAGACCGAAACTTCTGTGTTTTCTGGAGGAACGACAAATTCCTTCGGCTTCACAGTTAGACGCACAACAGTCGACTTAACAACATCTCCCTTAACAGCAAGTACTGGAACTTCATACTGCCCTTCATAAAGACCTTTCCCTATAATTTTATTATCAACAAATCGTGTCCCTTTTGGAAGTTTTGTCTTATCAACTTTAATGGTCACACCTTCACTTGGAGTCGTTGTGATGACCATTTCTTTCCAATCTTCACCCTCGGAAATTGTTTGATCTGTATTAGTAACATTAACCGCTAAATCGTCTACTGTATTAGATTCTATCACATAATAAAAATCGGTAAAGGTTTCATGTTTTTTCCCTTCGTCATCTGTAAATGTCACATAAACACGCGCCTTTTGTTGTGACGACGTGTGCTTCAAACCGTAAATAGAAATAGTAGAGTCATTAGGGTTCCCTTCAAAAAAGGCATAACCGCCACTTGATTCCACACGAATTCCTGTTATTTTGGAGTTGTTTTCCATAGAAACTGGAATAGGGGTTGGAACTGTTCCCTCATGCCAATGCTGGTTTGGAATCGGATTAATAGCGTCTACTATCTCAAACTCAAATGTCCGCGGAGCACCAGTCTGATAGTGACCATCATAGGCATTCACTGAAAAAGAATATTTTCCCTTCGCAACTTTAATACCTGATTTTTTGACAACATAGGCTTCTGTCGGATGTCCTTCCGCATCCACCTTATCAGGAACTGCTCTCAATTCAATACCCGATGGAAAATTATCTACTTTTATATATGCATTATCTTTATTGAGAGTTACTTTTCCTAAGATTTGTTCTTCATCAGAAATCGGAAGCGTAACCTTATCAGTAGATTTATCTACATACTCTTCATTAGGTTCAAAAAGAGCATCTGCATTGGTTAACGCATAAGTACGATTATCTGAAGCGTTGGAGTCTGAGCGTTCACTAGAAATAGAATTTTCATAAGTTGTAAAATTCAATGTAATCGTTTTGACTAAGTTCAAGCTATCAGTCATTTGAAATTTCACTGAATAGTTACCTGCTGTTTTAGGCAATTTCGTAAATTGAAGATAATATGGAGTTTTATCCAAGATACCATACATGTTATCTTTCAACAATCCACTTGACAAATCATACCCTGGCATTGTTTGGAAATCTACAGTATTACTGTAAACTCCCTTATCTGGAGCCTTGTCTTTCCTTAAGTCCACCAACTTAACTTCTACTCCATCTGAAGCGGATAACAACCGAAAATCTGTAATAGATAATCCTTGTTTATTATTATTAGCATAATCTGTAGAACGATCCATTAGAGCAAAGATTGGAATCATGGCATAATAACGTTTCGTATCTGCGGTAGCATTTTCAACAGTTTGATTACTAGAATCCATAAAATAACCAAAGGGAGTCGTTGGCATTCTGATTCCATCAATCGTGATGTCTATTTTTGGTCCAGAAGAATCTTTATATAGATCATTCAAATTACTTACTCCTTTATAAATAACCGGAGAAGTTCGAGAAGGATCTGTTATGCTACCATCATATGTAAACTCAGTCCTATCATCTCTATTATTGGGAAAATAAGACAAAGGATTGTCTCTCCCTGAAGTTGCTAACACCATAAATCCAAAGTGAGTTGTTGTCGTAATATTTATAAATCCAGCTACTTTCACTTCAGGATGTGAACGGGATTGGAATCCAACTTCATATTTTCCTCCCATTTCTCTTGTTGGCGTAAGGGTAGCAGTTAACCAGCCACCTTCCAAGTCTAAATTAAAGCCTAAATCCTTTGCCCCTTGGGTCATTTCCAAGTCAGAAGCGTCAATGTTTGAAAAACCAACTTTATACTTTATTTCATAAGTATGCTGAGCATTTCCAGCAAGAGTAATACTTTCTTCACCTAATTTGCCCGGAGTTATCTTTTCTAGTGTTAAGTATGGTTGCCCAGTAACGGCAGGGGAAGGATACTCTACTTTCCTCTTTTGCCTCACCTTTCCCTTATCAGAGTTATGGAGTTTAAAAATAACCTTTACAGGAACCCCTTCTGATAAGGTGATAGTTTGATGGCTTGTTGCATTATCAGAGATACTCCATCCCTTGAGGGATTCATTTCCATCAATGGAAGCTTGAACAGTCACTTCCTTTTTCACAACTGCTTCAAAGGTAGAAACCGTTTCTTCCTTGTCCTCACTATCTAGGACAAGCCCCGTCTTTTCATCAACGTATTCAACTGTATACTTAAGCGTGACAGTACGGTCTGTAGCTTCTGATTTCCCAAATCCCTCTACTTCGTAGACAAAAACATTGTCCTCCCCTTCAACAATTTCTTTTGTAAAGGTTGTTGGATTACCATCTGGAACATAGTAACTTTCTAATTGACTATCATTTGCTAGCTCTCCACCAATTTCTGTAACGATAACTTTTGCTTTTGCTTCAGTAGTTTCTACCGTCTTCGTCTTCGTTACCTCATGAACTACTTGATGAGATTTGCGATCTACATAGCGTACTTTATAGACAATACTTACTGCTCTTTTAGGAGTTGTAAGTTCTTCACTTGCTCTTATTCCTGTTTCTACCCCTGAAGCAGCTGTTTCAGTCGCATTTTCTTCTGGATGAGACGATGTAACAATAAGATGATTTGTTTCAATATCTCGGGTACTTGATTCACTACTCTCCGCCCTATCCAATGGCTTCAAATCAGGAATAGAAGCACTTTCTTCTGCTTGTACAGGAGACATCAGTACCCCCATTAAAACAGCCGGACCCACTAATCCAATCAAAGCCGAATTAGCTCCATATGCCTTATACTTACGGATTGAAAAGATTTCCTTATGTTCTTTTTTCACTACTAGTTCTCCTTTTCTATTTTTTCTACTTTAATACAATTTGATTTATTAAGGCGTGGGAGAAAGATAACCTGTTTTGAATTCTCACAAACATCTTCTGCTCGAGTGATATCTATTTCTATTTGTTCTTTTATTCGAGCAAAGTCCTCAGTCTCCGAGTTTTCAAAAGCCTCTTTATATCGTCTCAAAGTGTCTTGCAATTCTTTAGATAACTCCTCTTTCTGCGCAACAACTCTATTTTTGATTCCGTTTAAAATTTCCATTGATTGATGAAAACGTGCAAATTCATCTGATATTGTTTTATTAGCATTATATAGCAACTCCGTTGCTTCTTGCTTAGCCTCTTCTACTAAACGTTTTGACAATTGTTTCGCATCAATAATAACCTCAGAAATAATCTCCTCTTGAGAGCGAAATCCATGTAGTTGAACATTCAACTCTTCAATCATTTGTGCTTTCCCTTCAAGTTCTTGTTTGAGGCGTTCTTTATCCCCCTCTAAACTGCTAATCACATCATTAACTTCCTTTTTATTATATCCAAAAAGACTTCTTCTTATATTCACCATACTTATTTCCTCTTTTGCAACGCCTGATATATAGTCAGATTTACCACATTTGTATTTCTTTATTCTACTTCACCAAACCGTCATTATTTTCAACTTGAAGTCCAAGTTATTTTTTCATCATTGTTCCTCTCCTCAACTTCCATTGAGCCAAAATATCTATGCACCAAAAACATATAAAATTTATAACATTACATGGTTTCTAACTTATTTTCCGTATGCTATTTTAACAACTATACATTTTTACCTCTTCCTCCCTACTCACCTGAGTACAATCCCATTGAGAAAACATGGGCTCAATCAAAAAGCGTCTCAAAAAGTATTACCAAGTTGCAATACATTTTACGAGACTATTTTATTCTCTTCTTGTTTCAATTGACCATGCTCTTTGCTTTAGTTACACAAAGTCTCATACTAATTCTATTACCCCCCCCCCCGAAATTGTCAATGATTTTTATGTTAAGTTTTCATTACATTTTCTTTACATAGTCCCTATTTTCCTAAGAGATTAAACCTGACAGCTCAAAAATAATACTGATATAATATAGCGTACTATCCTAGATCCAAGCCGCTATATTTTTAAACAAAGAAAAACCCACCAACCTGAGTTGATGAGTTCTTAATCTATTTTCTAAATTTCCACTGGCTATAAATCCCGAAACCGATAATCCAGATAGCTGAGCCGATTGCTCCTACAAATGTAGACTCTTGTAAAAAGAGGGTTACAAAGACAAAGGTAAAGAAGAGCATGGTTAAGGGATTTAGGAAACGATAATGGGGCATGAGATAGCCATCCGCCATAAAGTCTGGTGACTTGCGGTATTTAAGGTGAGCCACCATGATTAAGATATAAATGGCAATATAGACACCAGATGATGAAGCCGTAATCAAGGCAAAAGCATCGGAAACACCTGGCAAGACGTTGATAAAGGCTGCTAGGGCAATCAAGATTGCTGAAGCAATAATAGCATTTTGTGGCACATTGTGGCGAGAAAGAGTATCCGCCTTAATCGCCTTTAAGAATGGGTTTGGCGAATCATGAGCAATCTGGTACAAATGACGCCCTGTTGAGTAGAGGGTTGAGTTGAGAGCAGATGCTGCTGAGGTCAAAACAACGAAGTTAATCAAGGCTGCTGCCCACTTGATACCTGCCAATTCAAATACTGTAACAAAAGGAGAATCAGCCGAAGCAAGTTCACGCCACGGAATGATAGCCATGATGGCTAAGAGGGCACCACCGTAGAAAAAGGCGATTCGCAAAGGAATTTCCTTAACGGCTTTTGGCAAGACCTGACGTGGATTTTTGGTTTCAGAAGTTGTTACTCCAATAAACTCAATCATTAGATAAGCAAAGAAAACCATCTGAAAGGCCATGACAAAGTTCACTCCACCATTTGGGAAGAGGGAGAAATTGTCGGCGATATTGGCCAAACTTGCTACTCCATGTGGTGTCTTAAAGCCTGTCAAGACCATAAAGACTCCTGTGGCAATCATAGCTAAAATAGCCACAATCTTGACCATAGCAAACCAAAACTCAACTTCTCCAAAGAGCTTCACCGCAATCAGATTGACCAAGGCTAGAATGGTCAAAAATCCAATCTCAATCATCCAACTTGGCCAAGTTGGGAACCAAAATTGCACATAATGTGCGATAGCAGTGATTTCCGCCATACCGATAAAGACAACGGATAGCCAGTAGGACCAAACTGAGAAATAACCCCAGCCCTTACCTAAATGGCGCGTGATAAAGTTGATAAAGGTATGTTGCTCAGGGTCTTGGTAGAGCATTTCCCCAACCGCACGCATCATGAGGAACATGAAGGCCCCTGTAATCATATAAATCAGTACAATGGAAGGACCTGTTAGGCTAATAGAGCGACCTGCTCCCAAAAAGAGTCCTGTTCCAATTGTTCCCGCAATGGCCATAACCTGCACGTGACGATTGGTCAGACCACGCTCCATCTTATTTTTTTTCTTCTTTGAACTCATATCGTCTCCAATTCTTTTTAAACCTAAAAGGGAGCAAGTAGGGCGTTTCCCTCCTTCTACTCCCTTTAATCATTAGGCTGTTTTTTCAACCTTTAAGATTTTTACATCATAGCTACCCACAGGTGTTTCGACGGTTGCTGTATCACCTGTTTTCTTACCAATCAAGGCTTGTCCAATCGGGCTTTCATTTGAAACCTTACCTGCAAAGGCATCCGCACCAGCTGAACCTACAATAATATAAACTTCTTCTTCGTCCTCACCAATTTCTTGGATAGTCACTGTTTTACCAATTGCGACTTCGTCTTGGGCAACTGAGTCGCTATTGACGATTTCAGCATAACGGATTTTTGTTTCCAAGCTAGAGATTTGTCCTTCAACAAAGGCTTGTTCATCCTTAGCTGCTTCGTATTCACTGTTTTCTGAAAGGTCACCGTATGAACGAGCAATCTTAATACGTTCTACCACTTCTGGTCGGCGGACCAATTTCAATTCTTCTAATTCTTTTTCAAGTTTTTCCTTTTCCGCAAGGGTCATAGGATATGTTTTTTCTGCCATTTTTCTCAACTTTCTTCTGATGATATTTTCTAAAGAAAATTATGTGAAGTATCACATAATTTTAGTTTGTTTGGTTTAATTTGCTGTTGACATGTTCGGCAACATTCCGATCATGTTCTTCTTTATTGCTAGCATAGTAGACCTTACCATCTGTCACGTCTGCAACAAAGTAAAGGTTATCACTCTTAGTCTGATTGATACTTGACTCGATAGCATCCAAGCTTGGACTATCTACCGGACCAGGCATGAGGCCTAGATTTGTATAAACATTGTATGGTGAATTAATCGATGTATCAATTCCAGCATCGTCGGCAAGACTAATCTTCTGACCAAGTTTTCCTTGGGCATACAAGATGGCAATATTGCTTTGAAGTGGCATACCAAGATTCAAGCGATTGTAGAATACACCTGCAATCAACTTACGGTCTTCCGTCTTAGCACCTTCTTTTTCGACCAGTGAAGCAATGGTCAGCAATTCATTGACCGTCAAATTCTTAGACTTAATCGTACTGTAATGAGGTGCTAAAGTCTTGTCCATAGCTGCCAACATCTCATCAATCAAGCTTTCAACAGTTGTGCTTTCCTTGATAGAGTAAGTAGCTGGGAAGAGGAAACCTTCTAAACGATAACGAACGCCACTTTCCTTTGTAGGTAAGCTTTCAAGTAGACTAGGATATTTGGCAACTTCTTGACTAATAAAGTTGTCATCTTGCACTTTAGCTAAGAAAACTTCCGCTGTCAAAGGCTCTTTGAAGTCACCTTGCAATTGACCTACCGCTTGTGCAATTTGATCAATCGTATAACCTTCTGGAATTGTTAAATTCGCAAGCGCAGGTTCTTGAGCTTCAGCTGTTCCACCTTTTTGCAATTCATGGATGATATCTTCTGTACTCATACTCTTTTGCAAATTGTAATAGCCAGACTTCAAATCTGAATAATTTTTATATTTCGCATAAAAAGCAAAAATCACTCCGTGTTTAATCAAACCAGACTTTTCAAGAGTTGAACCAATTGTTTGAACATTAGCTCCTTCTGGGATTTGCACTGTCACATATTGTTTAGATGAAGCATCCACAGGCTGTAAAGATGACTGAACATACTGATAACCGAAGTAAGCACCTGCTGAAATCAAACCTAGGAAAATGAGTAGAGAAATGAAGAAGGCCTTAAATCCTGATTTTTTCTTCTTGGGTGACTTAACCGTCTCACGACGGCTACGACGTGGAGTTGCAGGCATTTCTTCTACAACTTTCTTTTCCTCTACTGGTTTTGAAGTAGGAACTTCTCTTTTTACCTCTCTCTGAGCTTCTGTCTTATAAGAAACAGCTACCCTCGTTGGGATTTCATTAAATTCCTTTTCTACTTTTCTAGGACTAACAGGTCCTGGAGTTGGTCTTGATACTCCCTCCGCTGATGGAGTAGAAGGTCCTTCTTGACTCGGATGACTAGGAGCAAGTGGAGCTTGTCTTACAGCCTCTTCTGCGGGAGAAGAAGGCACATCTTGACTTGGATGACTTGGAACACCAGGAGTTTCTCTTTGAATCTCATCTGCTGGAGAAGCTGGTACATCTTGACTTGGGTGAGTAGGCACGGTAGGAGCTTTTCTCATAATCTCCTCTACAGCTGACAGAGAATCTTCCATTAGCTCTTCTATCGACTGGTCATTTTTAGAAGAAAATTGGGGTTTTATTGAAGCTAAATCAACTTCCTCCTGATCTTCTTCATGTTTTTTAACTCGTTCTAAATCTCGTAAAATCTGCTCTTTAAAGCTTAATTTTTCTTCTTCTCTTGACTTTTCACTCAAAAGTTTTTCCTCCTCGTTGACAATCCATAATATTATATCTTAAAAACGAAAGAAAAGCAACCTAGCATGCTTTTCTAGCTTATTTTTTAGCTTCCCAGACCATATCATACCAAGTTTCCCCTGCAAAGGTTGACTGGGACAGGCCTTCATTGGTAAATCCGTGTTTTTCATAGTAGGCGATGAGATAGTCATGACAGGTTAGGTTAATACCTTCTCTCTCATCTTCAAGAGCAACTTCTTTCAAAGCTGTTAGCAATTTCTTACCTAGTCCGAGGCCCTGTGCTTCCTTGGCAATAGAGAGACATGTCACAGAGATATAGCCACCAGTCTCATGACTATAGTCTTTTATGTCTTCTGTAAAAGACTGGTCTTGCAGATGCCGGTGAGGGGCAACTGGCCCTTCTATATACCCCATGATTCTACCTTCTTTTTCTGCAACCAGAAACGAGGTCTGAATTTCTCGCAAATGTGCCTCAAAAACAGAGTGAGGAATGGCTTCTTCAACCGAGAAATTTTCTAGTTCAATCTCAACGATACGATCCAAATCTTCTAATTTTGCTTGTCTGATTTTCATTGTACCTCCAGATAAAAGGGATTAAACCAAATCATACTATAGCCCTGGCTAGTTACATAAAGGGAGGTTTCTTCATCAATAAAACCGTTCATTTCAAAATAGGAAAGCAGCTCATCAGGACTCTCCAAACGAATCCCCTTGTAATCCAGCTCAACTGCCACCTCTTTCAAGGCTGCAAGAAGAAGTGTTCCCAAGCCCTGTCTCTGATGGTCAGCCTCAATGACTAAAGAATGTACTTTTAGACATTGCGGATTGTCTGACTGGGGACTTGATAGAATATAGCCTAACAGTTGATTTTCATCCCTAGCTAGAAGAAAGGTATCCGCACACTTACGGATACTTTCTTCTAAAATATGGAAAGTCAGCTGCTTTTCAGCTGGAAAAGATGAAGCCTGAAGTTCCTCTATCTCAGCCAAATCAGACTTACTTGCCTGAATGATTTTAATTGGAATTTCCATGGGAACATCCTATTGAACATTGCTTGTCAAGTTAGACAAGAGACGCTCAAATGAGTATTCATAGGTTTGGATATCTCCTGCTCCCATAAAGACATAGACAGCATTGTCATGGTCTAGGAGTGGAGAAACATTTTCAACAGTAATCACTTGGTGTTTTTTGTCAATCTTATTGGCTAGGTCTTCTACCTTAACATCACCATGATCTACTTCACGAGCTGACCCATAAATTTGCGCTAGGTAAACAGCATCCGCTTGGTTCAAAGCGTGAGCAAATTCATCCAACAAGGCAATGGTTCTTGTAAAGGTATGCGGTTGGAAGACTGCTACAATTTCCTTGCTTGGGTATTTCTGACGAGCCGCATCCAAGGTCGCAATGATTTCTGTTGGATGGTGGGCAAAGTCATCGATAATAACTGTGTCATTGACAATTTTCTCAGTGAAACGACGCTTAACACCGGCAAATGTTTTCAAGTGCTCACGCACCAAGTTCAAATCAAATCCTGCTGTGTAAAGAAGACCAATAACGGCTGTCGCATTCATGATATTGTGACGACCAAAGGTTGGAATGTGGAATTGCCCTAATTCTTGACCACGGAAATGAACTGTGAAGGTTGAACCAGTTGTTGAACGAAGAAGTTCGCTAGCTACAAAGTCATTACCTTCTGCTTCAAAACCATAATAATAAATTGGTGCATCAGACGTAATTTTACGCAATTCTGCATCTTCACCGTAGACAAAAAGACCCTTGGTAATTTGTTTGGCATAGTCGTTAAAGGCATTGAAAACATCCTCGAGACTTGTGAAATAGTCTGGATGGTCAAAATCAATGTTGGTAATAATAGAGTATTCTGGGTGATAAGGCATGAAATGGCGCTCATATTCGTCAGATTCAAAGACAAAATATTTGGCATTGGCCGAACCACGACCGGTCCCATCTCCAATCAAGAAGCTAGTATCCGTGATGTGAGACAAGACATGAGACAACATACCTGTCGTTGAAGTTTTTCCATGTGCTCCTGCTACACCCATGCTAACAAAGTCACGCATAAAGCTACCTAGAAACTCATGGTAACGTTTGTAGCTGATACCATTTTGGTCCGCATAGGCAATTTCGACGTTGTTATCTGGACGGAAGGCATTTCCAGCAATAATTTCCATATCACCGTCTAGATTCTTTTCATCAAAAGGAAGAATAGTAATTCCTGCCTGCTCAAGACCACGTTGAGTAAAGTAGTACTTTTCAACATCTGATCCCTGTACCTTATGCCCCATTTGGTGCAACATCAAGGCCAAGGCACTCATCCCTGATCCCTTAATTCCGATAAAATGATATGTCTTTGACATGTTTCCTCCCCTATTCTGTAATTCTGGTCAGATTCAACTCTTGGGCAACCCGACGTTCTTGTTCTGTTTGTTTACTTTTTTTATTGTAGATTTGGCTCTTCTTTAGAAAATCATAGTTGTTTTTCTTTGGAGCAGGTGCTGACACTTCTTCATTCTTGGTAGGGATAGAATGAACTTCTTCCGCCAAGATATAATGAGACTGGGTCAATTTTTGGCTATATTTGACAAATTCACCAGGATTTTCCTTTTGGAAAGGAGCGGTAGGTTGATTACCCTGTCTAACTAGACTTGGCTGAGAATGGCGTCTTGTAGGAGTGATGTCCTTAGTAAGATAGCTTGCCGAGCGTTTCTTTTTCAAATCCGCACGCGCTTCTTCACGCGCCACCTCCGCATAGCTCTTTCCTTCTTTTTTTACCCCTAAAGGAGCTTTTTTAGGTTTCTCGACTTGCTTTTCAATCGGTTTTACTGGTGCCTCTTCAGTAATAGGAGCCCATTCTAAATAATTTTTATCTCGATACTCACCCTTGATATTACTGATCAGATCAGACTCATCGTACAAGTTCATGACTGGCATTTCAGTCAGCATGACCTCGTCATCTGACACCAATGGAAATCGTTCTTGTTTCATTTTCTATTTCCTTTCAACACTTCATTATAGCGTATTGTCTTGATTTTTCAAGTGCTGACTTCAGAAATTCCCAAAATTTCTCTAATTTCTGCTAGGCTGAGACTGCCACGTGACTCTGTTCCATCCAATACTTGTGACACCAGATGTTTCTTTTGTTCTTGGAGTTCCTGAATTTTTTCTTCAATGGTTCCCCTGGTCACTAAGCGATAAACCTCAACCGTTTCTTCCTGACCCATCCGATGGGCACGGCCAATAGCTTGCGCTTCCACCGCAGGATTCCACCAAAGGTCAACCAAGATAACCGTATCAGCACCTGTCAGATTCAGACCGACACCACCAGACTTGAGGGAAATCAGAAAGGCATCTCTTTCCCCTTGGTTAAAGGCTTTGGTCATGTCTTGTCTTTCCTTGGCTGGGGTTGAACCCGTAATTTTAAAGGAAGTCATGCCCAAGTCTGGCAATTCTTGTTCAATTTTCTCCAACATTCCCTTGAACTGAGAGAAAATCAAGACACGGTGTCCGCCGTCTGCCACCTGGACCAGCAGGTCTCGGAGACTATCCAGTTTGCCACTGGCTCCCTGATAATCTTCCATAAAGAGGGCAGGGGTATCACAGATTTGGCGCAAGCGCATCAGACCAGATAAAATTTCCACACGACTTCGCTGAAATTCCTGGTCTGATACTTGAGCCAGACGGTCACGCATCTGTTGCAACTGAGCTAGGTAGATAGCCTTTTGCTGGTCTTCCAGTTCATTTTTATAAACCACTTCGATTAAGTCTGGCAATTCAGTCAGCACTTCTTCTTTCTTGCGCCTCATAACGAAAGGCTTGATAAACTGAGCCACTCGCTCAGCTGGTAATTTCATAAATTCTTTCTTGCTTGGCAAGAGTCCTGGCATGACGATTTGGAAAATAGACCACAACTCACCCAGATGATTTTCAATCGGTGTCCCTGACAGAGCAAAAACTGACGGCACCACAAATTGTCTCAAAGTCTGGGCAATCTTGGTCTGGGCGTTTTTCATGACCTGAGCTTCATCTAAGAAAAGGAAGTCAAAGTCCATCCCCTGATAAAGCTCACTGTCCTGACGGAAGGTAGCATAGCTCGTCACATAGATTTGATGGCTCTCAGCAAGAATCTCTTCACGACTAGCTTTCAAACCATGAACAACAGCCACATCCAACTGTGGGGCAAATTTTTGAAACTCATCTGCCCAGTTATAGATTAAACCTGACGGAGCTAAAATCAAAACCCGACTTTCTTTTGTCACTTGACTGGTTAAAAAAGCAATGGTCTGCAGGGTTTTACCAAGTCCCATATCGTCAGCCAAAATCCCACCAAAACCATAATGATGGAGCATTTGCAGCCAGCCGATTCCCTTTTCCTGATAATCTCGCAAATCAGCCTGAACCTGAGTTGCTTGTCGAGGGAACTCCTCTGGATGCGTCAAATCATGAGCCAGATTCTGGAATTCTTGTGAAAAAGAAACACGGTCACGCCCCTCAAAAAGATGAGCTAAACTATAGGCCAAAGATTTCCGAGTCTGTAAGGAGCCATCTTTTAGTTCAAACTGCCCCAGCTCCTGTAGATTTTGGCGAATTTTCTTGGTTTCTTCATCAAAAAAGTAGACTTGATTAGACGAATCAATATAAAAATCCTTGTTGGCAACCAAGGCCTGCATGGCTTGGTCAATTTCCTCTTGGGCAATATCTTGAAAATCAAACTGGATTTCCAAGAGACCTCCCTTGGAAGCAATCTGCACTTGAGGACTTGCTAGACTATAAATCTCTTCTAGCTTATCTGATAGGTCAACATTCCCGAGTTTTTCAAAGACTGGAATAATTTCGTTGAAGAAATGATAGACAGACTCTGCTTTTATGGCCTGACGCCAAGATTGAAAATCGGCTTCAAAGCCCGCAGCCAAACAGACTTGGAAAATTCTTTCTTCTAAGTCCGCGTCACTCGAAAATGGTAATTCTTCTAACTCTTGTCGGCTTGATACCTGCCTATCCCCATAATCAAACTGAATTTCTAAACGAATCCGATTATCTTCTTCCCTGTCAAAGTAAAAAGAGGGCGTAAAGGTTTTGATTTGTAGCCGTTCTGGAGCTGAAACAATCCCCATCTGGCTAAAGAGCGTTAGACAAGAAGCCAACTTATCTCGGTCACTGCTATCAAATTGCAGGTATTTCTTTCCATGTTGATCCACAGGTAGCGCTTTAATTTCCTTGAGAAGACGCATCTGCTGGTCTGTTAGAAAATAAACCTGACCTTTATGGAAAAGCACAGCTCCCTGATAAAAGACATTGACCCTTGGACTCTCACTGATTTCCATTTCAAAATAATCCGAGTATTCTGTTACTGTAAAGGCAAATAAATTAGCATCAGCATGCATATCCTGAAAAAGCAGAGTCTGATAGCTATCCACTTGATGGTCAAATTGAAAATGCGGCAAGGTCATCAGTAAATTCACACCCTGCTCAAAAAAAGTCAGAGGGAAAAAGAGGTGCCGACCTTGGTTTTGGAAAAAGAGGTCTGGAGCCTGTCCTTCCTCCATCAGTCCTCGCAAGAAAGTCAGAAGTTCTTGACTGGCCTCATCAAAGACTTCCCAAGAAAGAGACTCCTCATAAATCTTGCCAATCATATAAGACTTTCTCTGCTCGACAATCCTTAAAAAGAGTGGAATATCCCGAATGACATAGTATTTTTGGCTATTGATTTGCCCGATTCTCAGGGTCCACAAGATATGATTGGTTCCTGCTTCCACCTGACCCACAGCCGATAATTCATAGAATCGGTCTGATTTTGGAGACAAGATTCGGTCCAAAAATTTGCCACCCAAGGTCACCTTGGTTTCAACGGCCTCTTTTTCTTCATGACCTTCTTCCAGACTCTGCAAAATTTCCTGACCACGCTCATCATTTTTTAGAAAATGCTCCAGCGCTGCCAAATGCACACAGTAGCCCCTCTTTTGGAAAAAATCGCAGGCACAAAAAACCAAATCATCCTCTAAACTATAGCGCAGTTCTTCTTCTGCAACGCGAGCGTAGAGCCGATTGTTCTTTTCCTTGATAATGTCAACCTTACCAGTTTCATAAAGGGCAACGCCTTCGATACGGACTTTCCCCGGAATCAATTTAGCCATATTTTTACCTTTACCTTATCTTTTTATTATACCATATTTTCCCCTATGAAAATAGCCTTCTAGGAAGACTTTTCTCCTAGAAGGCTGGATTTTTAACGTTTGGCAAAAGTCGTCACAATTCGCTGACAAACTTCTTGCAGCAGAGACTTAGGCATGGCTACATTGAGGCGGGCATGGAGACTTCCTTCCTCTCCAAAATCCAAACCACGGTTGAGGATGACCTTAGCTTCATTTCTCAACAGCTCTTGCAATGTTTCATCAGTCAGGTCATAGGCTGAAAAATCAAGCCAAATCAAGTAGGTTCCTTGCGGTTTCATGACCTTGATTTTAGTCTCTTTTCCAAATAAATCCACCACATAATTGATGTGGTCTTCAAAGACTTGCTTGAGTTCCTCTAACCAATCCTTCCCATAGCGATAAGCAGCTTCTGTCGCCAAATAGCCCAAGCCTGAAATTTCATGCTGATTATTGGTCAACTGGCGTTTCTGGTAAGCCAGTCTCAACTTAGGATTTTCAATGACTGCATAGGAATTTTTTGTTCCAGCAATATTAAAGGTTTTAGTGGCACTGCTCAAGATGATAGCAAATTCTTTAAAGTCAGGGTTGACGGTATTGAAAGACTGGTGTTTGTGACCAAAGAGGGCCAAATCTTGGTGAATCTCATCCGAAACCAAGAAAACACCGTGTTTTTGGCAGAGTTGACCAATCTTCTCCAAGACTTCTTTTTCCCAAACACGTCCACCAGGATTGTGAGGGTTGCAAAGAATATAGAGTTTGACCTCCTCTTTCACCAAATCCTTTTCCAGTTGGTCAAAGTCAATCTCAAACAGACCATCCTTTTCCACCAAAGAATTGGTAATCAATCTACGGTTGTTCAACTTGACACTGCGAGCAAAGGGTGGATAGACAGGTGTGTTAATCAAAACCGCCTCGCCTTCTTTTGTAAAGGCTTGAATAGCTGTTGAGATGGCTGGTACCACACCCTCGATAAAGACAAGAGCCTCTTTGTCAAAGTGGTAACCGTGTTGTGTGGCTTCCCACTTTTGAACTTCCTTAATTAACTCTTCACTGGCATAGGTATAGCCATAAACCAGTTGATCAGCATAAGTCTGCACGGCTTGGCGGATTTCAGGCAAGACTACAAAGTCCATATCCGCTATCCAAGCTGGTAGAACTTCACTATCCGTTTCCGCCTCTTTCCATTTATAGGTATGGTGCCCTAAACGATTGGGCAGGCTTGTAAAATCATATTTTCCCATCTTTGTCTTATCCTTCCAAGGCTTGGCGCAAATCTGCAATCAAATCTCTAGCATCCTCAATCCCAATTGACAAGCGCAAGAGGTCATCTGTCAAACCATAAGAATGGCGCACTTCTGCTGGAATATCAGCGTGAGTTTGTGTCGTTGGATAAGTAATGAGACTTTCTACCCCACCTAAACTTTCCGCAAAAGAGAAGACCTTGAGACTGTTCAAAATATGAGGAATACGCGTTTCATCCGCTACTTTAAAGGAAATCATGCCCCCACGACCAGTGTAGAGAACTTCCTTAACTGCTGGAGAATCCTTCAAAAAGGCAACCACTTCTTGGGCGTTGGCTGTTGAGCGCTCCATACGAAGAGACAAGGTCTTGAGACCACGAATCAATTGATAGCTGTCAAACGGTGACAAGACTGCCCCTGTCGTATTGAGATTGTAGAAAAGCTTCTCGTATAGTTCTAAACTATTGGTCACAACCACTCCAGCCAAGACATCATTGTGGCCTGCTAGATACTTGGTTGCTGAATGGAGAACGATATCTGCTCCATCTTCAATCGGACGTTGGTAGATAGGGCTGTAGAAGGTATTGTCCACCACCACTTTGGCACCTTTAGCATGAGCTAATTTTGCTAGTTTTTCGATATCAAATTCCAACATCAAGGGATTGGTTGGTGTTTCGATATAGAGGACATCCACGTCCTTTTCTAACTCGGCAATCAACTCTTCTTCTGTATTGGCATAGGTAAAATGGAAACGGCCTTCTTGCTCCACTTGGTTGAACCAGCGGAAAGAACCTCCGTAAAGGTCACGCACTGCTAAAACCTTACTTCCTACTGGAAAGACGCTAAAGGCCAATACAATTGCTGACATCCCTGAGCTAGTCGCTAGGGCATAGTCTGCTGATTCAATGGCTGCCAAGACTTCTTCAGCCTTACTGCGAGTTGGGTTTTTAGTGCGTGTATAGTCAAAACCAGTAGATTTACCAAACTCTGGATGCTGATAAGTCGTTGAAAAATGTAGCGGTGTCACTAAAGCTCCTGTTGCTTCGTCTGACTTGATACCCGCCTGGGCCAAAATTGTGTTGATGTGTAATTCCTTGCTCATACAATACCTCCAAATCTATAGTAACTATTGTACCACTTATTTTCATCAACTCATTTTCTTCTTTTCAAGAGCTGGTTATAGTTTTAAACTATAGACTTATACTCTTCGAAAATCAAATTCAAACCACGTCAGCGTAGCCTTACCGTACTCAAGTACAGCTTGCGGCTAGCTTCCTAGTTTGCTCTTTGATTTTCATTGAGTATTAGCTAGTAAAGCTAAAAAGAATCCAGAAAAGCTTCCAGATTCTTTTGTGACAATGATTGCTAGGCCTTACTTAGATCGAAAGAAATCCTGTTGGGCTAAATTGTCATAATGCTCTTTGTTAAATTGATACTGTCCCACACGCTGACTAACCTGACCGACATCCACGGAAAAAATATAGGCTTCATTTTGATAGTTCCAGTTCAGCCTAACTGTATTCAAGACTGTCTTATAAGTAAAATCTTGAACTTGATTCCAAGGCATCTCTACGACTTGATTAAAACGATTTCCAGTTACATCACTGATGTCCATCAAGTAGATTCCCTTAGGTGTGAATGCCAGAATCTTAGGCTTCACGCTCGACTGAACATAGTAACTTCCTCCTACAATGAAGAAATCAATAAAAGATTTCAGCCATGTCTTTTTCTTGAAAGCCATCAGAAAATTCTTTTGTCCTTCAATGTGGCAAGTTGAGAGAAATGATTCAATCTGTTTTTCTGTTGCAAACTCCATAATAGCGCCCATGATGATACCTCCATAACGATTAGTAAACAGGCAGATAAGAACTCTTCACATAAAAGAAGAACTTATCATTTGTTTTGTTGCATTTTATCTTACTTTTTCAGTAAATAACATCCCTCCTATAAAATCGTTCTAGCATGTGCATACTTCAGTTAACACTGGAAGAGGATTTAAAAAATAGCTTCTCACGTTTTTGTTGTATTCATTATAACATAAATTTAATAAACCAATTAAAAAATATAAGCGTTTTCTTCCAACTTCGCTATCATTCTATTAAAAAACGACAGCTTCTTTCGAAACCATCGTTTTTTCTTGAAAAATTCTTATTTGACATGTTTTGCCAATTCTTCTTGGGCTTTTTTATTGGATTCTTCTTTTTCTTTCAGCCATTTTTCTTTGGCTTTTTCATATTCATCTTTTGTGACTGTTTTATCTTGTACTTTGAGGTATTTATATGATTCAACCCCTTTATTACCAGCCAATGAGAATGGGCTAGAGAAAGGAACTGTTTTTCTCAATGTTGGTGTTCCGCCTAGTGAAACATTTGGAATTGCTAGAGAGCTATCTACCAACCAAGCTTGGGCATCCGCATATTTTTCATAACGTTTAGCCGGCTCTTGCTCCTTATTAGCTTCTTCCAACATTTGAGTGTAGACATCCAATCCAACAGCCTTGGCCTTGTCATTGGCTTCACCTGGCTCTATACCTAGATTTTGCATCAAACCACCAGAATTAACGTTAAAGACGTCAAGATAGGTTGATGGATCTTGATAGTCTGGACTCCAACCACCGTTGTAAAGATCATAATCCTTCTGAGCTGCAGTCTGAGCAAGATAACCTGAACTCTCATAGTCTTCTGTAGAAAGTTGGTGAACATCAATGACAACATTTTCTGCACCTAAGACAGATTCTATTGATTGCTTCATGGAATTGATTCCTTGAATTTCTGCCTTATTGGTCAAATCTACAGTTTTATCTAAGTGGATAGGGAATTGGACTCCTTTGGCTTGGAGTTCTTTCTTAGCTTCAGCAAATTTAGCTTTAGCTTTTTCTGGATTGTAGTATGGATCTTGGGCATCCGCAAAGTTGATTCCTTGCCATTCCTTACCATAATTCACCATCTTAGAGGCAACTACTTCACCAAAGTCTTTTCCATTGATACTTACAAATGTTGGAGGAACGACTAGGTTACGCAAAATCTTAGTTGCACCATCCTCTCCTTGAGATTGAGCCCCGTAGGCTGTACGGTCATAGGCAAAGTTAATGGCTTGACGGAAGTTTTTATTAAGAACCGCTTCCTGAGTCGATTTCTTTTCAGCATCACTTGTCTTGGAAGTGAATTTATAAGATTTTCTATCTAGGTTAAAGTTTAAGAAATAAGAAGTGGCATCTTGCAAGCTATAGATGATATTGTCCTTATTCTTTTCTTTAATACCTTCAAAGCTTGCACTATTTGGATAAAGGCGAGCATAACTATAAGCTCCCTCAACAAAGTTATGAGCTAGTGCATCTTGGTCACTACCATCATAATAAGCCAATTTCACATCATCTACAAAGACATTTTTAGCATCCCAGTAGTTCGGATTTTTCTTAAATTCAATAACAGATTTTGAAACAAAGGATTTCATCAAGAAAGGTCCATTGTACAAAATACTAGATGGGTCTACCTTCCCAAAATCATCCCCTTTTGATTTCAAGAAATCCGCATTGACTGGGAAGAGAATTGTTGAAGTTGTTTTTGAGTTCCAGTAAGATTCTGGTCGTGTCAAGGTATATTGAACAGTTTGGTCGTCAAGAGCCTTGACTCCGACAGTTGAAAAGTCGCTTGTTTTCCCGTTGATATAGTCATCTAAACCAACAACGGATTCTTGAACCAAGTATAAGGCTTCGGATTTTTTATCTGCTGCATATTTCAAACCAGTTACAAAATCTTGGGCAGTTACAGGAGCATATTCTTCTCCATCTGCAGTATACCATTTAGCATCTTTACGCAGTTTGTAGGTATAGGTCAAACCGTCCTTAGAAACACTCCAATCCTCTGCCAAAGATGGAATATAGTTTCCATACTGGTCATTTTCCATGAGCCCATCTACCAAATTAACCACGATATCATTGGTCGTTGCACGGTTTTCTGCTAGATAATTCAAACTAGACGGATCACTGGTATAAACATAGTTATATGTTTTTGACCCTGTGCTAGAACTTCCACACGCGCTTAATAAAATACCTGCACTTAACACGACACCTGCAAGCGTTGCATACTTGGCCTTAGACTTTTTCATTTCCAGAACCTCCTGATTTAAATATTTGTTTTATTATACAGACTAACTACTTTTTAGTCAAGTGTTTTTTGACATAAAATTCAATTACTTTCATTATTTATTCTCTGTTTTACATTTCATATCCAATTCTAACAATAAAAAATGAATAAGAGAGTGTTTTGATTTTAAAAAAACTCAACTTATTCATTTTATTTATAAATTATTTTTTAAGAAATTTTTAATTTTGCTCGCAGGCGATCTGCTTGGGCTTTTCCAATCACCTTATCCAATAAACGGGTACGGAGACTCATGCCCCCGTATACTCCTCCACCCATGGCACCGACAAGAGCTACATAAAGGAAGCTCCACAAACGTCCACTTGGTTGGAATACAAATCCTAAAATCCACTGGATGGCACCTACACCGATGAACATAACAAGAGTCAACAAACTGATTAAAATGGTTCGCTTCAAAATCACCTTGCGCTTGACACCAGTTACCTTACAAATATCCCGATACATAAAGACGTTAGGAATGATAAGACCGATGGTTGTGGAAATCAAAGGACCATAACTGTGGAAGAGGGCGATGGTAGGTATTTGCAAGACTAGCTTGGCAATGGAACCATAGATAAAATAGAGAACGGCCTTGCGGTTGCGGAACATGGCCTGAAGCATTGGAGACAAGACCATGTACAAGCCTAAAATAGTAGACTGCAAAACTGCAAAGACAAACAAGCCCATGGCCAAACTATCTGGCTTGCCATAGAAGACAGTATAGAGAGGTTCTCCTACCATAACCACTCCAACCGTTGCTGGCAGCAGGAATACGAAAAGCATGGTAATGCTATCCTGAACGAGACGAGAAGCTGCCTTCAAGTCCCCCTTGACATAGTTTTCAGTCAAGAGTGGTAAACCGACACCCCCAATTGAAACCCCTACAGAAATCAAAATCATCGTGATTTTATTTGGGTTGGCTGAGAAATAAGAAAACATGACAATTAAGTCTTCATTACTATAGTTGGTAAACCACTTCATGCTATTGATAAAGGTATTTTGGTCCAAGATTTGGAAAAGCTGGATGGCAGACCCTGTCAAGATAAAAGGAATAGCTTCCTTAATGGTATCGACCAAGAGACGATTGCTGTTAATCTTATCCCTCGTTTCAAAGACTCTTTTGAGTAACCCTTCTTGAGCAAGGAAATAGACCAAAACTGCAAAACTGGCTACCATACCGACAAAGGCCGCAAAGGTCGATTGGGTAACGGCTGCTAGGTAATCTCCTGAACCGAGCTTCATAATGATAAAGGTTGCTAAGAGCATCCAGATAACACGAATGACCTGCTCAGCGATTTGGCTCATGGCATAAGGTTTGAGGTTATTCATCCCTTGGAAAAATCCTCGGATAACACTCATAGATGGGAAAATCAAGACTCCCCAAGCCAAGCTTTGCATGATCGGTATCAAGTCTTTGCCCACGCCAGACAAGTCTGCTAGCCAAGGAGCAAAGACATACAAGATTAGAGCAAAAACGAGGCCTAGTCCTGTCATAAATCCTAAAAAGCTCCGAATCAGGGCAAAGCTATGCTCTTCTTCTCGCATGGTATTATACTTGGCAACTTGCTTGGCCACCGCAACTGGAATACCTGCTGTTGAAACCAGCAAGAACCAGGCATAGATATTATAACCCATGGTAAAGAGACCATTGGCCGTAGCCGCATAAGACCCCATCCAGATGTACCAAGGGATAATGTAAATAGCCCCAAGCAGGCGACTGATAAAGTTACTAGCCGTTAACCAAGCAGTCCCCCGTAACATCTGGGCCTGCTGGTGATTGTTTTCGTGCGACATAGATTCCTCATTCAATTTTGATAACTAGGAAAAACTCCTTATCTTCCATTATAAACTTTTCCTTGTTACTTGTAAATTTACGACTTTCGGTTTACAATAGAAAGTATGATAAAGATTGAAACCGTATTAGATATATTAAAGAAAGATGGTCTCTTCCGCGAGATTATCGACCAAGGACATTATCACTACAACTACAGCCATGTCGTATTTGACACCATCTGCTATGACAGTCGCAAGGCCAAAGAAAAGAGCCTCTTTTTCGTTAAAGGTGCTGCCTTTAAGAAGGAATTTCTGCTTTCAGCCATCTCTCAAGACCTCGGTTGGTATGTGGCTGAAAAAGACTATGAGGTTGGTATTCCTGCTATTATCGTCAGTGATATCAAGAAAGCCATGAGTTTGGTAGCTATGGAATTTTATGGCAATCCACAGGAAAAACTCAAACTCCTCGCCTTCACTGGAACCAAAGGTAAAACAACAGCAGCCTACTTCGCTTATAACATCTTATCTCAAGGGCATCGACCTGCTATGCTCTCGACTATGAATACAACTTTAGATGGCAAGACTTTCTTTAAGTCTGCATTAACAACCCCTGAGAGTATTGACCTCTTTGATATGATGAATCAAGCTGTGCAAAATGGTCGTACTCACCTCATCATGGAAGTATCCAGTCAGGCCTATCTGGTCAAACGTGTCTACGGTCTAACCTTTGATGTGGGAGTTTTCCTCAATATCAGCCCAGACCATATCGGCCCGATTGAACACCCTAGCTTTGAAGACTACTTCTACCACAAACGTCTCTTGATGAAAAATAGCCGAGCAGTCATCATTAACAGTGACATGGATCACTTTTCTGTCTTGAAAGAACAAGTGGCAGATCAAGACCATGATTTCTATGGTAGTCAGTCGAGCAACCAAATCGAGAATTCCAAAGCCTTTAGCTTTTCAGCTAGTGGGAAACTGGCTGGAGACTATGATATTCAACTGATTGGGCACTTCAATCAAGAAAATGCCGTTGCTGCTGGACTTGCTTGCCTCCGTCTCGGATCCAGTCTGGAGGACATCAAAAAAGGTATCGCTGCAACCCGAGTTCCTGGTCGTATGGAAGTCCTCACTCAGAAAAACGGAGCTAAGGTCTTCATCGACTACGCCCACAATGGTGACAGTCTGAAAAAACTCATCAATGTGGTTGAAACTCATCAAACTGGAAAGATTGCTCTGGTATTAGGTTCGACAGGAAATAAAGGTGAAAGCCGTCGTAAGGACTTTGGCCTCCTCCTCAATCAGCACCCTGAGATTCAAGTCTTTCTGACTGCTGATGACCCCAACTATGAAGACCCAATGGCCATTGCAGATGAAATCAGTAGCTATATCAATCATCCTGTTGAAAAAATTGCGGATCGCCAAGAAGCCATCAAGGCAGCTATGGCTATCACAAATCACGAATTAGATGCAGTTATTATTGCTGGTAAGGGAGCCGATTGCTACCAAATCGTCCAAGGAAAAAAAGAAGCCTATCCTGGAGATGCAGCTGTCGCAGAAAATTATTTATAAGATAGTAAAAAATCAAGGGAAACGAAACCCTTGATTTTTTCTATTTTTATTTAAAAGCGTTTTTCAAACCTTCAACGGCACCTTCTACAGCACCTTTAGCATCTTCAACTACTTCTTTTGCCTTAGCAACTGTCTTTTCTACAGCGCCTTCTGCTTCAGTCTTACTATCCCCAGTAACCTTACCAAATCCTTCTTTGATAGCGCCTGTTGCTTGTTCCAATTTGTTTTCAAGTGACATATGATTGTCTCCTTTAGTTTATTCCGATATGTGTTACCGGTTACATATAGTTTATACCGAATACTAAGGAAAGTCAAACAATGTGCTCAGAAACAAGAAATCATGCCAAGTAGAAAGTCAATCTGTCCTTATCAAAATCGACAGCCAACTCATACTTTCCGTCTTCATTTTGTACAATATAACCTAGGACAACTAAACTGTCCACAAAGATATCACGGCGTTTCTGCATAAGCTGATCCTTTTTGAGAAATTTTAGCAAAAAAGTTGTCATGTATTTAAGAGCATACTCAGGATTAACATCTCCCAAAATGTCATAAAGTTCCTGCTGTTTTTCTGTCAAAGGATACTGATGTTTGACCTTGTAGAAATAATTAGACAAGGTCATTTTAGTGCGCGCAAAATCTGTTTTTTCAACTAAAATAGCTGCATTGGTTTGATTTCGTAATTCCGTCTCAAAACTCTGCTCTAACAAGGCTTGATAGGTCGGACTATCTTCTTTGATAAAAATCTCTTGATCCAGTTCGAGACTATCAAGGGACTCCAGCACAGGAAGATTGAAGTGATAGCGCTTATTTTCTCGTAGAATCAAGCCAGCCTTTATATACTCTTCCATGAGTTTGTCAACTGCTACATCTGGAAATTGAGTCTTAATTTCCCGTAAAATCACATCATCATGCTGATCCAGATAGCGGATCAATTCTCCAAAAAATGGCTGTCTCGTCAAACGAGATGGATTAAAAATCTGAATCATGAAGATTCCTTTCTTTACATTCTAACAGAGGCGATGCTGCCAACTGACTGGGATTGGTCCCAGCTTGGTTCAGAGGAACAGGCAGACCTAGTTCTCTATAATACTCTCTCCAAAAATCACTAATCTCCTGCTCCCCATTCCCAAATTTCATAGGAATGGTCTCAAAAATCGGTAGGATTTCTGCCATGTACTGGGAACAGTAAAAACCATGTCCATCTGGATAGAAAGAAGCATTATAAGGAGCTCCCAGATGTTTGCAAGCTCTTTCCTTCACCGAATGGATATCCGTTTCTGGGTAAACATAGATGTCGTACAAATGATTGGGCTCAAAGAAGTCTGCTAGTTCCTGACAGACCACACCAAATTCTCCACTAGCATGGTAAATCATCCCATCCAAATAAATGGCAACATGATTATAGTTGCCTGTGGAAGTCTGGATGGCCTGTCCCGTGTCCGACTCATCTCTCACAAAATCATACTCTTCGAAAATTAAATTCAAACCACGTCAGCGTCGCCTTACCGTACTCAAGTACAGCTTGCGGCTAGCTTCCTAGTTTGCTCTTTGATTTTCATTGAGTATCAAATCGCCATTTTCTAACATGCTTCACTCCTAGAAAAAAAGGAGCCGAAACTCCTTTCGATATAAGGCAAACTAGCCTTTCCTAATTTGAATTAACACTCAAAATCTTAAGCATTGAAGCTTTCAGTCAATTGAGGTACCACTTGTTTCTTACGTGAAACAGCACCAGCAAGGAAGGCATGATTGTTTTCAAGTTTGAAGTTGAAGGCTGCTTCAACCTTGTCCATATTGGCACCAAGTGCTAGGATTTCTGAGTTTGAGTTGACGATATCTGTAATCATCAAGACAAAGTCAGAGTAGCCGTTTGCTGTGTTGGCAGCTTGCATTGCAGCTTCAATTTCTGCTTGGCGTTCCAATACTTCAGCGATATCCACTGTGTTTACTTGAGCAACACGGACATTATTTCCGTTCAATTCAAAAGTCTTAGCATCGATGTCAATCAATTCTTCAGCAGATTTGCTAGCCAAGTTTGTACCAGCTTTCAACATAGCTAAACCATATTCTTCCAAGTTGACACCAGCTAATTCTGCCAACTCAGGAGCAATAACTGTATCTGTTGGGTGTGTTGTTGGTGATTTCAAAAGAAGGGTATCTGAAATCAAACCTGAAAGCATCAAACCAGCAATCTCTTTAGGCACAGCTACACCATGTTCTTTGAACATACGGTAAACGATTGAAGACGCTGAACCAACTGGCTCCAAACGCATGTAAAGTGGGCTTGCAGTTTCAAAGTTAGCCACACGGTGGTGGTCTACAACACCATAAACTTCTACTTCAGCGATATCTGATACAGATTGTTGGAATTCATTGTGGTCAGTCAAGATAACTTGCTCTGCACCTTCTGCTTTAGCAGAAGTGATAACACGCGGTGCTTCTACACCAAAATAGTTCAAGACAAAGGCTGTTTCTTCATTTGGAGTTCCAAGGGCAACAGCTTCCGTATCCAAACCGTAAGCTTCTTTTGCAAGGTAGGCAAAGGCTACAGATGACCCGATGGCATCTGAGTCTGGATTTTGGTGACCAAATACTAGAATCTTAGACATGATAATACCTCATTTTGTTTATTCTCTTTATTGTAGCATTTTTTTCGCTTTTTGACAAAAGTAAGAGGAGTCAAAGGGCTCCCCACGATTCTTCAAAATAACTGAGTAAATTTCTATCTTGATTTTCAGATAAAAATCTTTCCTTCTGTGGCCTCTTCTTACGCTTGAGAAGGGCTTCAACTGACATGGCTTCTTCCTTACTGGCAAAACCTTGAGCATAGATAAGTTTGACTGGCAAGCGTGCTCGTGTATATTTGGCTCCCTTCCCACTATTGTGGACAGCGAGGCGTCTTCTCACATCAGTCGTATAGCCTGTATAGTAAGATCCATCACGACACTCCAGCACGTACATATAAGCCTTATGATCCATAATAAATCTCTTCGAGTTCCGGCGTATAAGAGCCATCATCATTGTGGACAATGAGAGGTGGCAAGACCTTAAAACCGCTTGTCGAGCCATCCTTGATAGCCTCAATCAAAAGCATATTGGCTTCCTTTTCTCTTTTTGGATAAACAAACTGCAGGCGCTTAGGGGCTAGATTATGCCGTTGTAAGGTATCCAAAATATCCAGAAGTCGATCAGGACGATGAACCATAGCCAAACGCCCATTAGATTTGAGAATACTCTGGGCACTGCGACAGATTTCCTGCAAATTGGTCGTGATTTCGTGGCGCGCCAAGAGATAATGTTCACTCTCGTTCAGATTGGAATGAGGATCCACCTTGAAATAGGGCGGATTACACAAAATCATATCCACCTTACTTCCCTGTATACGAGAAGGCATATTTTTCAAATCATCACAGATGACCTCCATCTGCTCTTCTAAACCATTCAAACGGACAGAGCGTTCAGCCATATCTGCCAAACGCTCCTGAATCTCAACAGCCAAAATCTGTGCCTGAGTACGAGTGCTAGCAAATAGCCCCACCGCTCCATTCCCAGCACAGAAATCCACAATCAATCCCTTCTTAGGAAAACGTGGAAATCGTGACAAGAGAACACTATCCACCGAATAGCTAAAAACCTCTCTATTTTGAATGATTTTAATATCTGTCGAAAAGAGCTGGTTAATGCGCTCTCCTGATTTTAATAATTGTTCTTCTTCCATGGTTCTATTATAGCAAATTTATATTAACATTACAAAAGATAGAGATTTCTAACTAGTGCTTCTGCTTCTTCAAATGTTGAAGAGCTTCCTTGGTCCAAATTGGCATCATTCTTTTGAGGGGCGCAAAGCCGTAGTTAAAGCGGTCGCTTGAAAAGCGTCTCCGTCTCGGAAACTGGTGCTTTTCTTCCTCCAAAGTACGGATAGAAAGACTGGCTTTCCCTGTAAATTCATCCAAATCTACTACCTGAACTTGAACCTCTTCATCGACTTTCAAGGCTTCATGAATATTTTCAATAAATCCTGTCCGAATCTCTGAAATGTGAATCAGCCCCGTATCACCCGTCTCTAGCTCAACAAAGGCACCGTAGGGCTGAATCCCTGTAATACGGCCCTTTAGCTTATCACCGATTTTCATCTTAGTCCTCGATTTCAATTGTTTCAATCACAACATCTTCAACTGGCTTGTCCATAGCCCCCGTCTCAACAGCAGCAATGGCATCCAAGACAGCGTAAGAAGCTTCATCAGCTAGCTGACCAAATACAGTGTGACGTCGGTCTAGATGAGGAGTCCCACCTTGGTTGGCATAGATTTCCGCAATCGGTTCTGGCCAACCACCACGAGCAATTTCTTTCTTAGAATAAGGCAGGTGTTGATTTTGCACGATAAAGAACTGGCTGCCGTTGGTATTTGGACCAGCATTGGCCATGGAAAGGGCACCACGGATATTGTAAAGTTCTTCTGAAAACTCATCCTCAAAAGATTCGCCGTAGATTGACTCGCCACCCATACCAGTTCCAGTTGGGTCTCCACCTTGAATCATAAAGTCCTTGATAATACGGTGGAAAATGACTCCATCATAGTAGCCATCTTTTGAAAGAGCAACAAAGTTAGCTACTGTTTTAGGGGCATGTTCAGGGAAGAGCTTGATACGCAAATCTCCGTGATTGGTCTTAATAGTCGCGATAGGACCTTCTACTGTTTCAATGTCTACTTGTGGGAAATGCAATTCTTTTTCTACCATACCAAATCCTTCTAAGGCATCAAAAATGCCATCTTCTTCTAATGTTTTTGTAATATAATCTGCTTTTTCTTTGATGTTATCATGAGAAATTCCCATTGCAACACTGATTCCAGCATAATCAAAGAGTTCCAAGTCGTTGAGGCCATCTCCAAAAACCATGACGTTCTCTGGTTTGAAGCCCAGGTGCTCCACAACCTTTTCCACACCTGTCGCTTTGGAGCCTGAAATCGGCACAATATCAGACGAATGTTGATGCCAACGAACCATGCGAAGTTTATCAGCAAGACTGCCAGGCAAGTGCAAGTCATCTCCTTTATCTTCAAAAGTCCACATCTGATAGATATCTTCTTTCTCATGAAAATCTGGGTCTACATCTAAATCAGGGTAAATTGGATTGATAGCCTCACTAATCATATCGGTGCGAGTCGATAACTTGGCTTCATGACTCCCAACCAAGCCATACTCAATTCCTTCTTGCTTAGCCCAAGAGATAT
>CAURES010000010.1:0-31001 GCA_963523725.1 uncultured Streptococcus sp. | reverse complement strand
AACATCGATGGGAAACAGGTCTTGGCAGGCTCTGTCAACTACTACAAGGTAACGGCAGATTATAGCCAATACAAGGGCATTGAAGCAGATAAAGATCGTATTGGTAAAGGGTTCTATATCGTTGATGATTACCCAGAAGAAGCTGTTACAATCAATCAAGACGGTGTTCAAGTGACGGATTCTAAAGGGCAAGTAGTTAAAGGTTTGAAAATGGCTCTTTATGAGAGTCTAGATAAGGCACCATCAGGCGTCCAAGAAGCCCTGAAGTCTAGCAATTTCACTCCGAAAGGAGCGATTCAAGTATTCGAGGCAGAGAATCCAGAGGAGTTCTACAAGACTTATGTGCAAGCTGGAGAAGTTCTGACCATTACCAACCCAATGACTGTTAAGAAGGAATTGGGTCAAACAGGTGGTAAGTATGAGAATACAGCCTACCAAATTGATTTTGGGATGGCCTATGTAACTGAAACAGTAGTTAATAATGTTCCAAAGATTGAACCGAAGAAAGATGTAGTGATCGACCATTTAAGCAAGGAAAGTTTAGATGGAAAAGAGGTCAAGATGAATCAAACATTTAATTATAAACTAGTTGGTTCCTTGATTCCAAAAGATCGCTCAGAACAGTTGTTTGAGTATAAATTTAGCGATGATTACGATGAAACACATGATGATTATCAAGGTATTTATCAAGTGTTTGCGACTGTAGATTTTGAGACAAGTGATGGCCAAAAATTTAAAGCTGGTGATGAATTAACTAAGTATACTAGTCAGGTAGTAGACAAAGACAAAGGAAAAGTAGATATTAGCTTTGATAATACTTTCTTGAAGTCGATTTTAGAAACATCAGCATTTCAAGCAGAAGTATACCTACAAATGACACGTATTCAAGCAGGAACAGTAGAAAATACATATCGTCATACGGTTAATGGTGTGGAAGTTGTTTCCAATACGGTTGTGACTCATACTCCAGAAGAAGTAAAACCAGAACAACCAAAGAAAGAAGAACCGAAACACGAGGAACCAAAAGAAGAAGTTTCAAAAGTGGAATTACCTAATACTGGTATGAGTAGTTCCAACAATTTAGCTCTTCTTGGAATGGCTATGGGAACAATCGCTTTAGCTTTATCTATGCGAAAGAAAAAAGAATAGGTTAAAAATTTATGAAAAAATGGAAAAAGCGTTTTAGTGTAATCTTAGGACTGGCAGTTCTAGGATTTCCGAATTTAGTTGAAGTTGTTACACCGTTTGTAGAAACCACAAAGGTTTATGCACAGGAGAAAGAGGATGGCTATAGTAACAGTTTAAAGTTTTCGGGTACAACAACAACTAGTAAATCACAAGTAACTTATCATGATCCGATGGACTTGATTCAAATTATTGATTTATCAGGGTCTTTGTCTGATTCTGAATTTGAAAGAGCTAATGGTGTTGCTGGTGGTCGTAAACAACAAATTAATGACATGATTTATGTTATTGAGAATAAATTGACTGATGAAGATCATGTGATGTTAGCTTTTTATGGTACAAATACTGAAGATTCATATAAAATTGGTGATAGAGAAGGTTCTGATATAACACGTCTATTGACAAAAAAAGAAGCTATCGATTTATTAAAAGAGTTAAATTCGAACGAAGAAGTACATAGTATGTCATTGTCAAGCTCTTTAATTAGTTCATATGTTTCACCGTTGCTAGAATCAAAGAAATATTCTGTTTCAAAGAATTTTCCAATAGGAACAGGTTTTGAGGATGTGTATAAAGCTCAAACGAATAAAAATAAACAAGTTTCAGTTTTACAGTTTACAGATGATTGGTCTTCATATTATACTCATGAAAATATTGATACTAGTTTTGCAGATTGGGCAAAGTCGAATGCTAAAACTTTTATGACGGTTATTGATAGTAAAGATGGTAAAAATACAAACTCTTATGAACAACTTGTTAAAGCTGGACATCCGAATATCAAAGTCTTCACTAAGTTAGACACACCTAATCGTCAAGAAGATATTGCTAAATTATTTGAGTCAACAGCGCTAGTAGTTGTTAATAAAACTATTAAACAAAAAGGAACCGTCTCTATTAGTCCTGAAGCAGATTTGACATTAACATCAGCAGAACTAGTTTCTCCTAATGGTCAAAAAACTCCTCTAACTATCACCAATAATACCGTTTCTTGGTCAGGTGATTTGGATAATGGTTCCTATACTGTTAATTATACCTTTACTGGTACACCGTCTGTGGAACGTAGTATTCGCAGTTCTGTAACAGTAGATGGTAAAAAAGTAGATGAAAAAATCAATACTCTCAGACCTGAAAAAATTGCTTTTGAAACCAAATATGAAGAGGATCCATCGCTGGCTGCTGGTCAAGAGAAAGAAAAGCAAGCTGGTAGTGAGGGTTCACAATTGGTTTCTCTAAAAGATGGTAAGGTTATTTCAACTACTATTACAAAACCTAAAGTTGATCGCATTGTTCTTAGAGGAACTAAAGGATCAGACGTTGAGGTGAAGACAGAAGACATTCCTTTTAAAACAACTTATACAGAGGATCCTGAGTTAGAAATTGGACAGACCAAAGTTGTAACTGAAGGTGCTGTAGGTCAAAAAGAAATAACAAAGACTTATGTTACTCAATCAGGCAAACGTGTAGGGGATCCAGCTGTCACAGAGAAAATCCTTAAAAAAGCCGTTGATAAAGTAATTGCAAAAGGTACAAAGGGGCAAGATGTAGATGTTGCAGAGTCTGATATAGCTTTTAAGACTGTTTATACAGAGGATCCTGAGTTAGAGTTTGGACAGGAAAAAATTGTAACTGAAGGTGTTGTAGGGGTTAAAAGAACTACTAAAACCTATGTAACTCAAAAAGGAGTTCGAACGAAAGATGAACCATCTATAAAAGAGGAAGTCCTTAAAGAAGCTGTTGATAAAGTAGTGGCTAGAGGAAGCAAATCAGCTGTTGCGACTAAGGAACTAGATTACAAAACAACATATGTTGAGGATAAAGAGTCAGAAGCAGGTAAAAAGACAGTTGTTACAAAAGGTAGCAAAGGTCATGAAACAAGTACTGTTACTCATAGCTTTAATGCTGAAACAGGAGAAGTGACTGCAAATGAACCAAAGGTTGAAAAAACTGAATCTGTAGACGAAGTCATTTCTGTGGGGACAAAGCCTGTTGTCACAACTAAAGAGTTGGATTATAAAACAAAATATATTGAGGATAAGGACTCAGAAGCAGGTAAAAAGACAGTTGTTACAAAAGGTAGCAAAGGTCATGAAACAACCACGATTACCTATAGTTTTAATTCTGAAACAGGAGAAGTAACCGCAAATGAACCAAAGGTTGAAAAAACTGAATCTGTAGACGAAGTTATTTCAGTAGGGATTAAGCCCAAAGTTGAAATTAGGGAAACAGAATTTAAAACTGAAAAACGAGAAAATAAAGATTTAAAGAAAGGTGAAGAAAAAATTATTCAAGCCGGTGTTAAAGGTAGAGAAACAATTACGACAACTTATTATCTTGACCCAGATACTGGAGAGGTAAAAGAAAACAAACCGACTCTTGAAAAAGTAGATCCTGTAAATGAAATTATCGAAGTAGGCACCCAAGTTGAAAAAGTATTACCTAATACGGGAACTAGTTTATCCAATTTCTTGACTTTGACAGGAATGATTGGAATAGCATTAGGAATCTCTGTAATAATCTATAGGAAATTAAATAAAAAGTAGTAAAATATAATGTAAAAACAATATAAAAAATATTGTTAAGGTTGTCGATTTATGCTATAATAACGGTAAATCGTGGAGGAGTAGAGTTATGAAATTAGGGAGTGATTTTTCCTGGTTATGGGTGGCTATTATTAGGATTTTTACAGCTCCCTTTTATATCGTTCTTTGGTGTATTAATGTTGTGAAATCAGCTGTCGGTATGTTTTTATTCTGGATTATAGGAAAGATATGCCTGACACTTGTGTTAATTGCGTTGTTAGCTGGCATACACTATCTTTTTAAAGAATCCAGTGAAAAATTTTTATCAGCTATTCTTGGATGGTACTATCCTAATATTATGGGGTGGTCCACTGAACCATGGATGACTTCTGGTCAAGTGTTTGAAGCTCCCAAAGGGGCAGTTAGTTTTTTCCCATATCCACATATTGAAGCTACCATTATGATAGTACTTACTCTTCTAGTAGCTACTGTTCGGACGATTTATCGTGAAGAATTTGATGAATTATAAAAATAGTATTGTGTTTGGCACTGTAGAAATCTCTGCAGTGCTTTTTGTTATAAAAAAAGAAATTAAAAGAGGTAAAACAAAATGGAAATTATTACAAAAATTATTACTGGTCTAGGTGTAGTTGGAACAATCACAGGTCTTGTCTGGATCTGGAATGGTTCAACTGACTATATCCAAGGAAGAAAGAATAAAGATAAGCAAAGACAAGATGATGGGTCTGATTCTATGATTAATGGTGCATATCTGGCCGTAGCTTCTGCGGGAATTGCATCCGCAATCATTGCAGCACTATCTCAACTAAAATTTTAGGAGTAGCCTATGAATTTAGATATTAGAGAGCTAACTAGTTCTCTTTCTAGTTACAGCTCTGCGACAAACCAAGCTGTAAATATAATGGCTGATGCAGTCAGACCTATTGGGTATATCCTTTTAGGTCTTTTTTTCTGGTTTGAAATGGCATCGTGGTCACAAATGGTCAAGTCGAGAGGGGGAGCATTAACACAGAAGATTTGGTTAGAGGCTTTAATGAAATATTTATTTGCTTTCATTATGATCTCTGCTTCATCCCAAATTTGTGATGCCATTCTGGAATTACTTAATATTATTGTAAAGGTAATTGCTCATGTAACACCTACTGTTAAAACGACCATTGATTCAAACATCTCTGGTGGAAAAGGTTGGTTTGAAAAACAAATTATTGGATTTGTTGGCTTTATTGTTGGTAAAGTTTCTAACATTATTCTAGGGATTATTGTTTTCTTACGTTACTTGGATTTGTATATGCTTAAAGCACTAGCTCCATTGTTAGTAGCCTTCTTTATGATGGATTCGTTGCGCTCTGTTACGATTAACTTCCTAAAATACTTTGCAGCCTCTGCCCTTATTGGTGTCATCCTAATTATTGTTTCTGTTGTATACGATTCGATTGTTGCAGCAGATATCCTCAAGGTTACGACTGCAGACAATGGTACTTGGGGAACGGCCTTTGCTTCAATTGCCAAGGGGGTTATTTATATCTTTGTAATGGTTGGGTCTAGTCGAAAAGCTAAGCAACTTTTAGGAGTGTAATCCATGTGTAGAAAAATTAGAATTAATCGATGTGATTTTGTATGAGAGGAAACTAATTGAAAAAAATTGGATCAGAATTTTTAAGAGAATTTGAAACAGAGGACAGACCGATTTTATTTGGATTAACAGGTAGAATGATTGTTCTCTACGTATGTTTGCTAATAGCTGTCTCAGGGACAATTGCTATATACTTCTTTGGTTTACCTGATTGGTACATCTATCTTTGGGATGCTCTATTTGTTGTTCCTGGAGGAATGTACGGTACGGGAATGACTAAGCGAATGCGGATTAAAGAAAAAATTAATTTCTTTTTCCGAATCCAACAAAGAACTTATGAGACAGAATTTGGAAAGGTAGGAATGTATACGAAAGATGAGTTTATTCAAAAGCAAAAGAGAAAAACTAGAAAACGCAGAAAAGAAAAGAATTGAGCGCTTGCGTCGTCAGATGAAACCTACGACGCAAAATACAATCAATTATACACTACTGCACGAAGATGGATTAATGCACATTGCTCGTGAGAAGTATTCTCGTAGCTTTATGTTGGGAGATGCTTCTTACTCAACTGCTCAACAAGATGAAAAAGAGAGCATCATCGATACAACGATGGATGCTCTAAATTCACTGGATGAGGGCAGTAACTATCAACTCTTAGTCATCAACCGTCGAGTATCGGATAATTCCTTGCAGAATATTTTGTTTGAAGAAACAAACGATGGCTACGATGATTATCGCGAAGAGTTGAACGAGATGATTAAGGAGCGATTTACAACACATGCTAACAACTTCGAGGTACATAAGTATGTGACCATTTCAACTAACGCTGATGATCGAAAACAGGCGCAGTTGTTACTACAAGATATTGGAGTTTCCCTAGGGACTCAGTTCCAGGAATCTGATATTACTTTTAGGGATATGAATGGTTTGGATCGTCTAAAAGTCTTTTCTGAGCTACTACGAGGTAATCCATATGTCAATTTTGATTATAAAGAAATTGCTTTGACAGGTTTATCTACTAAATCATTTATTGCCCCAAACAGGATTGAATTTCAAGAAAAACGCATGATTATAGATGATAGTTGGGTCAAGGTACTTTATGCCCACCGCTATCCAAACTGGATGTCTGATCGTCTCATTCGTGATTTAACAACACTAGGATTTGAACTAGCTATTACTATCCATGCGGAACCTTATGAGAATGTTGAAATCTTAGAGAAGATTGACGATGCAGAAACAGATGCTGAAATTGGGATGTTACGTTCGAAACGTAAGGCGGCTCAATCTGGTATCTTTGATGATGCGGTTGTTGCTGGTCGTGACCAAGAAATCTCAGAAGCTACCAAGAAGTGGCGAGACGAGATTACTGAGTATGATCAGAAGATTTTTTCTGGTTTGATTGCAGTATATTTTAAGGCAGAGAGCCAGGAGGAACTACAACGTAATGAGCAGAAGATTAAGCGTGCTGGCCGTAAATTAGGAGTAGAGTTTGAAGATCTTTATTATTATCAAGAAGAGGCTTTGAATACGATTCTACCTATTGGAGAGTGCTTCTTGAATGTGAAGAAGAATTTCATGAGAAAGATGACAACAGCTAATATTGCTACGCAAGTCCCTTTTACCAATGTGGACTTGAAGTCTGAAAGTTCACTCGCTCGCTACTATGGTCAAAATCAGTTATCAAACAATATCATTACACTAGATCGAAAACGTGATTTGAACACGGGTTCAGGTGTTGTGTTAGGTTCTTCAGGATCTGGTAAATCTACAACAATAAAGGGTGGAGAAGTTATTCCAACTTTACTGAAATATCCAGAAGACAGAGTTATCATCGTGGATCCCGAAGATGAATATTCTGATATTGGCCGTGCTTTCGGTGCTCAGATGGTGGATATTTCGATTGGTTCTAAAACACATATCAATCTTTTGGATCTACCAGATCTGGATCGTTTGGATGATGAGGATGACGATCCAATAGGGGATAAAGCAAACTTGTTGATGGGATTGTTTGAATCGATTCTGTCAGAGGTGACAGATGCACAGATTGGGATTATTGACCGAGTGACAGGTGTGACTTATGAACGCTATTTGACGGAGAATTTTACCCCAACATTAAAAGAGTGGCACCAGGTCTTGAAAGAACAACCCGAACCCGAAGCACAAGACTTAGCTTTAGCAGTAGAGACCTATACAACTGGTTCTCAGGATATTTTTGCTCACAATACCAACGTGGATCTCAATCATCGCTTTGTTATCTTTAATCTGAAGAAGTTGTCGCACAAATTGAAGCCGTTCGCTTTGATGGTTATTCAGGATTATATCTGGAATCAAATTGTAGAGAATCAAGGGAAATGTACTACATGGGTTTACTTTGATGAGATGCAGATTCTATTTAAAAATAAGGCTCAAGCAGACTTCTTTACTACGTTGTATTCACGGATTCGGAAATATGGTGCGATTCCAACAGGAATCACCCAGAACGTAGAAACGTTAGCTGCTGTTGAAGAAGGTCGGAAATTGCTCTCAAATAGTGAGTTTATGATTTTACTCAAACAAAAACCCCAAGATTTGGCTATCCTAAAAGAGATTGTCAATCTGACTGATAAACAGATTCGCTATTTAGCACGGCCAAAAGCTAAAGGTACTGGCTTAATCGTAGCTGGACCAGTTGTGGTGCCATTTGAAAATCCAATACCAAAGAATACTAAGTTGTATAACTTAGTCGCAACAGACGCTTAGGAGTCTCACTATGGATCAGGAGAAAGGCAGACCAAAAACAATCGGTCATAGGTTAGATCGAAAGCTAGAAAAAGTTCGTAAGAATTACCGAACGGTTCAACAAGATAGCGCAAAACAACTTACGAAGCTACAATCTCAGACTCACTCAAAACGTCAGTTGGTAAAGAAGAGTCGAAGCCAATTTCGAGCTTCTAAGAACAAGGTCAAGAAAATACAAAAAGAGTATAAGAGAATCCAAAAAGAGTACAAGAATATCCAGAAACAAGGAAAAAACCTTGAAAAAGAAGGAAAGGCACTTCGTCCAGAGGAAACTAAAAAGCAGGTCTTCATTAAGCAGGAATTAGATAGAAACAATAAAAAGCAGGTCTTCATTAAGCAGGAATTAGATAGGAACAATAAAAAGCAGGTCTTCATTAAGCAGGAATTAGATAGAAACAATAAAAAACAGACATTCCTTAAGCAGGAATTAGATAAGGCGAAACTGGAGAAAAAAACTTCTAAAAGAACTTTTAAAGTCGCTCAAGAGGCTAATGGTGGTTCACGCAAGAAGAAGTTTCTTCGTGCGGCAAAACAATCTGTAGAACGAGTTGCTAATCAACAGGCTAGCTCTGTTGCTCATCAGGATGATACACTGTCAGATATAGCACGAGCTAAATATCGGTATCAGGATATTCAGATTCAAGGGAAACGGATCAAAACGATTGGGAAGTATAGCGGTAAACTTGGCCAAGGAATGGTTAAATCGAGCTATAGCCTTGGAAATAGAGTCTACAATAAAGCTAAGGGTAGAGGCTTCACTCGAACTCCAAGAGAATTTTCTTGGGAAGGAAAACTCTCTCGTCGTATTCAGGATTATAAGAAACGCTTGGCTGCTTCTAAAACAGGGAAAGTGGCTAAGAAAGCGAGGAAGTTCTACCGTGTAGGTTCTAAACCGCTTCAAGCTATTATCAAAAATCCATTTAGCTTAAAGGCTTATCTGATTGCTTTTGGTCTGCTTTTGTTTCTGGCTATACTTGGTATCGGTAGTTCAGGAATTACCCGTCAAGATGAATTTGATATGAATGATACCTGGTTGTATCTTTCAAAATTGGATCGTGAAAAATCGAATGACAAGGTAGATTATTGGACAAAAATTGACGATCCAATTTTGTACTTGAATTATAAGTATGATGATATTTCAGATAAGCTTCGTATAGACGGGAATAAATATTTTTCACAACAGAATCGTGGGAAACTTTACTTAGACACCTTATGGAAGAATTTGAATGGGGATAAAGACAATCTTAAAACGATGGAAGAGCTTTATACCAAAAATAATCTCTATAAGCTTGATAAGGACGAGTTAGAGGAGTATAAAGAACTCTTAGAAATTGCTAGAGATAGCGGAAAATATATGTTGCTTCAAGAACTAGATAATCCATTTTATACAGAAGAGCAACCTGAATCGCAAGCACCGCTTCAGATTATTGAGCGTTTTGGATATAAATCGAAGACGGAAGTTTTTAATGGTTCTGTTTTGCAGGCTTCAGGAGGTCAGTCTCTGTTAGCTGTTTTAGATGGGAAAGTTGAAGTTAAGGGGAGTGACATAGAAATTAGTGATCAGGATTCCAAGTTTCTGTATAAGAATGTAGATACGATTCGCTATAAAACAGGTGATCATGTTAAAGCTGGAGATATTATTGGAAAAGTAGCACCTGAAGGAAATCAAACTGTTTATTATCAAAAGCTAGAACCTGATCGAGCAAACAAGAAAGATAAAGATGGGAATATCAAGAAGAGCTGGACTTATGTCAATGTCGGTTTTTACTTCCAGCGTGTAGAATATACCCAAGCAACGTCTGTTATCAGTAATATTGAAACATCTGGAGATAAAGGAAGACGTGCAAGAGCTTTTGCGGATGCAATCAAAAAAAATATACCAGAAGCAACAGATGAAGGAATCGCAGCCGTTTTGGGAGGATTTGATATTGAGAGTTCCATCACCTTTAAACGCTATGAAACAGACTTTCTAACCAATAATCAGTTTGATAAAGTTGCTAAAGAACCAACTGCAGAAAATCTAGTTGGTAATTGGGGAGCCTTTCAAGCTATGTACCCTACCTTGCCTCTAAATGAAAGAGGTTATCTAGTCAACGGTTTGCACTATATCGGGATTGGGATTGGTCAATTTACTGGCCCTCGTGCTCTTGCGTTGTGGAATTTTGCAAAATCTGTGAATGGAGATATTTGGTCTGCGGAAGTCCAAACAAAATTTCTTCTGGAGGAAGATGATCCAACTAGACGTGCAGCATTCAGAAGAATTGTAACATCTACTGGATCCGTAGAAGCTCTTACGGAGGACTTCTTGAACGCTTGGTTGGGAGTACCAGGTAATAAGCTCTTAGAACGACAAAATGCAGCTCGTCAATGGTTGAATTTCTTAAAAAATAAAGGAGGAGGTTCGACAGGTGTTTCTAGCAAGCAAGTTCCAGCAGAATATAAAGATAAGCTACCTTATGGACTACCTACCGATCAAGCACTTTTAGAAGGACAAGGCTATTCAGGTAACGCTTATGAACTAGGGAATTGTACTTGGTATGTCTATAATCGCTTTGCTCAAATTGGAGTTGGCATTCATCCCTATTTAGGAAATGCCAATCAGTGGGTTGATAGTGGCCGAGCGCAAGGATATGACATCTCAACGACTCCTAAACCAGGTTCTGCAGCTGTATTCATGAATGGTGTAGCTGGGGCATCGCCAATCTATGGTCACGTTGCTTTCTGTGAGTACGTTAATAGCGATGGTAGTTTCTTAGTTTCAGAAATGAACTTTGGTGGTTTATATGTATCAAGTTGGCGTACCTTGAAACCACAATCAGGCATCTATTTTGTTACCCCTAAATAAGAAAGGAAAAGAATGTATAATCAAAAGTTAATAAAAATGGTAAAGGGACTCTTTGTGGGATTCATTGCCGTTTTATGTATTATCCTGGGCTATTCTATTGCTCAAGTACAACAGAATTTGAGACAGAATAGTCAAGTTCAGGAAGAGGCGAAGCAAAAACCAGAAGAGAAACAACAGGAACAACTATCTCTTACTGAACAGCAGGTCGAGGACTTTTTAATTGCTTACTATACAAAAAAGGATTTAGAAGAGAATCGACCACGCTATAAGCCTTTTATGACGGATTCTATGTATCAGGAAACTGTTCAAGAAGAACAAAAGCCAGTCAACCAGACCTATAAGGGGTATGTGGTTGACCAAGCTTTTGAATCAGGATCTATTTACATTGATAAACAACATAAAATTGCTTTAGCTCAGGTTCAATATACTAGTACCACTCTAACAGAGAAAGATAATAGAGCTTCTAAGGGGCTTACTGGTAGCACTAAGGCTACAATTCGGTTGACCTATGTAGAAAAAGCAGGGAAACTATTAATCAATAAAATAGAGCCTATCGTATTGACTGAAGCGAGAGGGCAAAGTATAGGAACTTATTCAGATACTAGCAGTTCAAGCTCGACTCCAGTTTCATCTACATCAACGGCAACACCTACATCTTCTGAACCAACAACCGCAACTAGTAGTAACCAATAAGGAGAATGGAATGAATAAAAAAATAGAACAACTTGAAGGTAAGCTTGAGAAAGTTAGGAAAGACAAGGAAAAAGCGCAACGACAAAAAGAAGAAGCAGATAAAAAAATCAAGAATTACATAAATCAAGAAAAAGATTTTGAAGCGCAGCTTTTTGTTGCTCTATCAGAAGAAAGTGGCTTATCCTATCAGGAAATGAAGGAACTCATTCTTCCAGCACAATCAAGTAACCAAGGAGTGAACCATGTATAAAATTATCAATCAACTGACTAATCAAGAGGAAACATTTGAGTACCGAGATGACTTGTTATCAAGGCTAGAAATCATCAATGAACGAATGAAGAGTAATAAAATAAATGGAATCTATCGACTTTATTCTCTCAATTCTGAAGGTGAAATCCTACAAGAAGAAAGTCTTGAAATACCTTTTGTTGGCATCATTGATCAGTTGCTGGAAAATTTTGGTACGAGTGTTGGGAAGAAAAAGAGAGGTTTTCTTCATTTTTTAGAAAAACATAAAGAAAATACCTCCTTACCAGCCGAACGAGAATCCCAATCTCAACCAGAACCTGAACTAGAAGAACTAACGGTAAAGAGAGAGGCGAATATGGCTCGTCAAATAATTGCTGAACTAGTTTCTCAGAAGCCTCAAGATGAGGTTAGGGAGGAAAAACCTTTGGGAGATAAGGATACTTTCTCATCCGATGAGTGGACTACAGAACACTTCAGTAGACTGGATGAAACAGAGGCGGTACAGGAAGAACGAGTAGAACCTACACAAGATATGCCTACACAAGAAGTAGTTTCTAGTGTTGAAAAATCAAGTCAGGAAGAAAATAGATCTCTTCCTGTTAAACAAGAAGATAAGGGCAACGTTGAGCCTTCCTTCTCCCTTTCTCATGTGACTTCAGTAAATTTACCTCCAGAGGTTATTGATAGCTTTGAGGCTCAGACCATCACTTATAAGCAGTCTATTAAACATAAAATTCAGTCTAACGAAGAGTTTATCAAGGAAGCAAACGAGGAAATTATTGAGTGTCAAAATAAAATCAATGAGTTGCGACAACAGATTCTTGCCAAAGAGAAACAAGCTAGTCAACTGAAGGATCTTTATTTTAAAATTGAAGAGGTGAGCTAAAATGGAACAAGAACAAGTGGTAGCCCAATTAGGACGGGCAACTCTTGTGACAGGAGAAATCATCTTAAAAGGACTCTTCCTGGTGAGCTCTAAGGCAGTTGAAATGTATCAGGCCAGAGGGGAAAATGTCCTCTTTACTGGTGAGACAGACTGGAATAAATTCATGGCAACGGCAGACACTAAAGAAGTCCAGCAATTACTACATAATGAAGTCAATCTCGAGGCAGTTCGAAAAGAACTTGGCCAATACGGGATTGGCTTTTCTTTTTATACACATCCTGACGGTAAGACAACTCTTGCTTTCAATGCAAAAGATAAAGGAGTTGTCGAACAAGCCTTTAAGGATGTCCTAGAAGGCATCACAAGAGATCCTAAAGGATTCAATGAGCGAAACCTTAAAAATGGAAAAACGACTTCTTTTGAGGAGAAATTGCAACATTTCAAAGCAGTGGAACAAGAGAAAATTTCTTCCCTCCAGGTAAACATTCATACGAAGGAGTTTGTTCTTCCGGAGATTGGAGGAAAAATGAAGTGATTACAGAAAAGAAGAAACGGAGACTTAGGCCATATTTGTTGTTAGGATTAGGCCTATTTTATCTCTTTCATTGGCTTTTTAAACTGTGGCTGTTAGCACCAGATACCGATTCAGTAACGGATGTATTTGGATTTGGAAAGCTTAACTGGATGAATGACCATCTAAACGATAAATCTTGGTTTGATTTTCAATTCACACCAACTTCTTTATTGATTGGTATGGGCGGATTTTTGATTGCTTTTCTACTGTATTTGAGAGTATCTGATACGGGGACTTACCGTTATGGAGAAGAACATGGATCAGCTCGTTTTGCGACAAGAGAAGAGTTGATGAGATTCCGAGACGAAGAACCTGAAAAGAATATGATTTTTACCCAGAACAGTCAGATGGGACTATTTAATAACCGCTTGAGCTTTGAAAATCAGATTAATAAAAATATTCTGGTGTATGGAGGTACAGGGGATTCAAAGACACGTAGTGCTGTAAAACCGAATTTATTACAAGCAAACTCAAGCTTTGTGACTACAGATACCAAAGGACTTCTCATTCATGAAACAGGGAAATCACTTGTAGAAAAGGGTTATAAGATGAAGATTTTTGATTTAATCACTTTCTTGAATTCAGATGGTTTCAATGTTTTTAGATATATTCATAATGAAATGGATATAGACCGAGTGGCTGAAGCTATCACGGAATCTCTAAACAAAAATGGTCATGAGGGTGATCCTTTTTGGCCAGCAGCCAATAAACTCCTGATGCGTTCTCTAATTGGTTATCTCTATTTTGATGGTCAGCTCGATCACTATCTCCCTAATTTAGGACAGGTTACAGATATGATTCGAGAATTGAGAAGAAATCATCCAGAAGCGGAGAGTCCTGTTGAATTGATGTTTGAAGACCTGGAGAGAAGAAGTCCAGGGAATTATGCTAGTAGGCAGTGGGATCTATTCAATAAAAACTTTGATGGTCAAACACGGGCTTCTGTTTATGCTATCTTTGCAACAACCTTCTCAGTATTTGATCATGAGCAACTAAGAAAGATTATTGAAAAGGATACACTTGAGATTGAAAAATGGAATATTGAGAAAACAGCAGTTTTTATTCATATTCCAGAAGTGGATCCAGCTTATCAGTTCTTATCTGCCCTGCTTTTTAGTACCATTTTTGATGTGCTAATAAAAACTGCAGATGCAGTTATATTAGGTGAGTATCCAACAAAGACTAAGGAAGACCTATTACATCTACAGGTGTGGGCAGATGAGTTTGGCCAGATTGGGAAGATTCCTAATTTACCGCCAATTATCTCTGTTATTCGTTCACGAGAGATTTCTATCAAGATGATGGTGCAATCTCAAAGTCAGATTGAAGTATTGTACGGTAAAGAAAATACAAAGACGATTATCAATAACTGTGGTGCTATTCTTTATTTAGGCTCCAATGACTTAGATACGCTTAAGTACCTATCTGAGCGATCAGGGAAGCAAACTTTGAATGATCAGAATTATAGTGAGAGCAGAGGAAGAAATGCCAGCAGTTCTAAGCAGAACTCCAAAATTGGTCGAGAACTGTTGACACCGCATGAGGTGGCTACGATTGGAACAACAGAAGCCCTACTCTTCCTATCCAAACAAAATGTCTTTCGAGATCAAAAATTTAACCTGGATACGCATCCAAGAGCCAATCTCCTAAGCAATGGCCCAAATGATGATAATTGGTATCGATACAAGCGCTATCTGAGTGATATTGATGAGTGGAAAGATCAGGTTGGGGAAGAAAATGTTATTCATATTGGGATTAAGGAAGTTGAGGAAGTTCCTCTTAAAGTAAGTTAGGAAAGAAAGGAAATCTAATGGAATTTTATGACTCTTATTGCGTTTTAATTGCTATAAATTGGGATCAGTATGTGTGGCTGCATCAGGAAGGCGAAAAAATAACCTGGCATGAAAATTTAGCTCATGCAGGTTTTTTTCGTGATTTTAATACAGCTAAAAGGGTAGCGGAAACTCATTTATTAGAAACTTTTGGAGCCATAGGATTCTATAAGATTGTTGGTTTTTCTACAGACGAACTTGGCTATATAGAAACTAAGAACTAGATAGTAGAAAGAAAGGAAATGAAATAGAATGAATACATTACCACAAAAACAATTTAAACGAATGAAGCGTGAAGTTGAGGAAGAAACTGCTCGAGGGATTGGTTATTTTGAGGGGATTTTAGAACATATCCCTTCTTACCCCCTATCTGAAGCAGTAAAAGAGTTGGCTTTATCTGGATGGATTACTCCTCATACAGATGTCATCGATGTCCAGAATATGATTGTTACAGAATCTATAAAATGGATGAACTACCAGGACTTCAAAGAAGTCGCTCCCTACTTGTTTTCTTACCCTCGAGAGCAACGAGAGAAAGATTTATTGGTTCAACCAGTGAAAATCTCCAGAGAGTATTTTGAGGAATTACAAGCCAATGCAGAAGAATTATTTCACTTGAAACAAGACTTGCTTCAGGTTAATAATCAATTAGATGCTAAGATTAAAGAATTGGAGATGGATCAGCTACCCAATGGCGATCAGGTCATTGGAGTTGATCCGGAAGCTGAGGAGGTATTGTTACTACGAACTCCAGAAAATGCTCAGGTTGAGGAGTGGGAGGTTAGTAAAGATGGCTTGATTACTGATTATCGTTCCAATCTTTCAGAATCAGCTCAAATTGTAGATACTTTGCTTGAAATGGAGAATCCAGAGATCGATACCATTCTTTACGAAGAAGTAATCAACTATTCTAAGAAAACTTGGCCAGATTCAGAACCGATTCAACTTCCAGAAAATATCAAGGAACTATTGAATCAAGAGGGCAAGCTTGATCCCTCATATTATCAAATAGCCCAGTTTGAAACAGTAAAACAAGCCTATATCTATGGAATGATTTCACCTAGTTTTCAGGAACATTTCCCTCATTATTCAGACTTTGTTAGGAACTATGTAGAAGATAGGGAACAATATGAATTTTTCAACTATCGTACAGAAGTCGTTTCATTAGCTCAGGAAATTCTAGTACCACGTATAGGAGATATTAACCAGATTTTAGGAACGAATAACCAGGAGTTAATCGTTCAAGAGGTCGTTGGTTATTCTCAAGGTGAAAGCTGGGAACTAGCTTATTTACGGGATACAAAGACCGAAGATAGAGAATCTGTTCGTTTCTATCTTGAAAGTGAGATTGGAGCTTGGTATAAGGGAAGTTTAACAGAGTTGGCTATTATCCGCTTTGAGGATATTGATCTAGAGAAAGGATTTAATGGCCATCAGGAAGCGGTCTATCATATCGATGAGAACTTGTTAGTTCAGGATAAGCTAAAACAAGCCCAACTTCATTTTCCTGATTTAAACCGTTTTGTAGAAGCCGAAGAACTTGAGAAAGAACAGACACAAGATATAGTAGCAGAAAAAGAAGGGCCAGAATTTTCATTGTAGGGAGGTAACAGATGGCATTAAGCAAAGAGGAAGCCAAAAGATTATCTATTATTTCTGTTGCAGAGCAACTAGGCATAGAGTTAAAGCGTACAGGAAGCTATAGTTATACCTGGACAGAGCACGATTCATTTGTAATCGATACAAGGAAAAATGAATTTCACTGGAATTCAAGAACTGAATTTGGAGATGTCATTCAGTTAGTTCAATCCATAAAAGGAGTTTCTTACAAAGAAGCGATGCATTTTTTGGAAACTGGAGAATTTAAACAAGTTAATTCAGAAGCTCAGATGGCTCCAAAAGAGCCATTTCACTATAATTTGGAAAGATATGAGAATAAGGATTTTAGCGCCTCTAGACGATATTTGAAGGCACAGAGAGGCCTTTCAGATGATACGATTAACTTCTTTATTAGCCAAGGCAGTATAGCGGAAGCAATCCGAAAAAAAGGAGACTATTTTGAGCCTGTGATTGTCTTTAAGTATAAAGATAACACAGGCTTTTTAGCTGGCGCTAGTCTCCAGGGGATAGTAGAGAATCGAGTGCACTATCCAGAACGTGGTCGTTTAAAACAAATTATGAGAAATTCAGACGGACAATTAGGCTTTTCAATTGATATTGGGAATCCTAAACGTTTAGTATTTGCGGAAGCTCCAATCGATCTAATGAGCTACTATGAGCTTCATAAGGATAGGCTTCAGGATGTTCGCTTAGTAGCTATGGATGGAGTAAAAGATGGGATTATTAGTAGACGGTTTATGGAATTGTACGCAGAGATAAATGATAAATCCTATCAAATCAATCAGAATACAGGGAAAGCTCTAGAATTAGTAGCCAGAACAACAAACTATTTTAAAGACGGTCAGCATCAGGATATGATTACCTTAGCTGTAGATAATGATATGGCTGGCCATAAATTTATAACTAGTCTGCAGGAAAAGGGGATTCCAGTACAGATTGCGATTCCACCTATCCTTCATAGAGACCAGGAGAAGGAAGATTGGAATGATTTCCTGAAGAGGGGGAATGAAGCTCCTAAGGAGCTGGCGCACGTTTACACAGCAGATGAAAAGTCCTGGCATTACCAGGGCTTTTTTGAGAAGGAAATAGCTCTCGCAAAAGCGCAAGAGCTAATTGCAGATGATGTAAAAGCCTTTGTGTCAGATAGACAATTGACAAGGGAAGAAGTCCGTCAAAAATATCAAACAATCATTAATCAAGAAAGAGGGAGAAAAAATAGTATGTCGGAGTTGCATGAGAATAGCAGTGAATATGAAGAAGATTTAGTAAATAAGTTACTGTCCAAACAAAAAAAGCAAGATGAAGTAGTCTTAGAAGATGATCAAAGTTCTGAATTGAACATAGACACTAGTAATTTATCCCCCAAAGATGCGGAATGGCTAAAGCAGAACTGGCATAATATTAGCTTCTCAGTAGAGCCTAAAAAACAGATGGTCATTGATGGAGATAAAACAGTGACCTATGAAAAACCTTCCGTTCCTGTTGGAGATACTTATGAAGCGCAAGAAGAAATTCAGAGCACAGAAAAAGCCCTTGAGAAGTCTCAAGAGCACAATGTGAATTCAGAGTATCAAAAAAATGAGAGGACCAATGGTAGTCAGGGGTCTTTACAGCCCAAGGCTGAAGGCAGTCCCACACCCGTACCAAAAGTTGGTACCTTTGAACGCTCTGTTACCAGTCGCCCTACGTTATCCTCTCATTTATTACATTTTAGCATAAATGAAGAGTTTCAGTCAAGTAATGATGGGCACTATCATTCTATTTCCTCGAATGAATTAGCTAAATTGAATCGTCCAATTCGTAGTCAAACTATTCAGAATGCAGCGCAGTATTATTTGGATGAATTGGCTAATTCTAAGATTTATTATGTTACTCCTGATAGGACTGTACAAGTGAATTTTGAAGAGAAGCACTTCATGCACTTAACAGGGATTAAGCCACTTGCACCAGAGCAGACACCTGAAAAAACTTTACGTGATTTTGCAGAGGGAAATGGACACTTTGATAATATTCTTTTGGCTAACAATGATGCAGCTTTTGACAAAATCAACGTCTTGTCAGATCTTTCAGTCGCAACAGAAAGTACATCTTTCTATTTTGATGATTTAACTAATCTTAGACGATATAATGGTCGCTTTGACAGCCTTATAAAGTCTGATGATAAAGATATTATTTTGCTGTTTAAAGAGCTGGAGGAAGAAAATTATATTCCAGTATCAGTATTTCAATCCAGAGCAAAACTGGTCAAAGAATTGGAAAAGGTAGATAAAACTCCTATTCTTGCTGTATTCCGTGAACGTAATGGCCACATTGAACAGCTATCAATCAATGAGGACTATATTAAGGATGGGGGCAAAGAATTGCAATCCATTATGAAAAACGGCTTGTTTGAGGAAATCCAGCCTAATCAGACTGATAAGAATAACTATATGATTCGCCTTCAATGGGCAGAAAAGCATGATAGTGGGCCAATTTTACCTTTTAGCGAAACAGAGTTGATTGATTATCAGTCTTTTGCAACAGAGCTATATAAGCAGAATAATATCTATTACGAAAAGCATCATGCAAGTGTAAGTGATCGAATGAACCAGGTAGAAGGTGCTTCCTATACCCCTTTTACAAAGGTTCAATTTGACTTATACAGTCCTGAAGGTGAACTGATTCAGGATAGCATTCGTTATAATATTGGTGAGGAGATTAATCCAATAGCTCATAAAGAAAGACTTGGTACACGAGAAATGAGAGAGCATCCAGAGCTGATGAAGATAGATGGGACATTATTTAATCAGTATCATCTGGAGAGATTAGCGAGTGAACTAGACATTTCTCAGTTCAGTTACGCTTTGGAAGATACTCCTTATGCCGATCAACTTTTATCCCAAGTACCTTATGGAGTGTTAGAAAACAGCCCGATTGGTTTTTCGGATAGTAGTCATGATAGTCGTCTTGGTTTTATCTCTTTTGATGGGAGGGATAGCGTTGAAGTTGAAAATTTATCTGCTTGGTTTGAGAAGTTGGAAGTTAGAGATTCGCCTCAAGAACAAGTAGCTCTTGTAGAAAAATGGCAAAAAGAAGTGAATGATTTATCAGAAAAAGTTGAACAAACTATTGCCAATGTTCGAGAAGAATTTGAAAAATTACAAGTTAAAGATTCGCAAGAGACACTAGATAATCGATACGAAAAAATTTATCAGTATAACCGAAAAGATGAGAGGGATCGTGATTTGGATGGTGATGGTATTTCCAATTCTGATGAGATGTTACAGGGAACAAATCCATACAACGGTGCTTCTAACCTTCATAAAAAACAGGAAGATAGAGAAAGAAGGACAGATGTTGAAGCTGAAACTGGAGCTATTATAACCGATGCAATTGCTACTAAAAGTTCAGAACAAACAATTTCCCAGTTAGTCGCAAATAAAGATACAAAAGCTTTAGCTGAACACTTGAAAGAAGGAATGAAGAACTATTTAGATTCAGAACAGTTTAAATCGTTCTTGGATACGATGAGTAAGTTTCACAACTACTCACTCAACAATATTCATTTGCTGAAGATGCAAAATTCTAATGTTTCTCGTGTTGCAAGTTTTAATAAATGGAAAGCGGATTTTGACAGGACAGTTAAAAAGGGCTCAAAAGCTCTGAAGATTTGGGTTCCGTATCAAGTGAAAACTAAAATTTCTGCTAATCAAAATGAGTTGAGTTTTTCACCATCTGAGAATGAGATGGAAGAGAAGGAAGTCACAGTTACTCGATTTAAGTTAGGGAATGTCTTTGACGTATCTCAAACAGAAGGAAAAGAATTGCCAAAAGCAATTAATGAATTAACTGGAGATGTTAAAGATTATGAAGATTTGTACCGAGCAGCCAAAGCTGTTTCAATGGATAATCAGGTTCCTATCAGTTTTGAAGAAATTAAAAGAGAGAGCACAAATGGTTATTACTCTCCAGATGAAAATCGAATTGTTATTTCAAAAGGATTAAAGGGTCAAGAACAGATTTTAAAAACCATTTTTCATGAAATGGCTCATGCAGATTTACATAGAGGAAGCAATGCCCAATATGGGGACGACCAATATCGTAAGCAAGAATTACAAGCTGAAAGTGTCGCTTATGTCGTGGCTAATCATTTTGGTTTCGATACGAGTAGCTACAGTTTTGGATATTTGGCTATTTGGGCAAAAGATAAAAATGGTTTTGAAGATATGGTAGAACAACTGCAGGTTGTTCAGAAGGAAGCAAAAAGTTTGATTGATCGGATGGATGCTAAGTTAGAATTAGTGAAAAATAAAACTGTGACGAAAGATAAGTTTGCAGATAAACTGAAACAGGCAAAAGAAAAATCTGAACAGTTAGGTAGTCAAAAGGCGGAGGCTGTAATGCAGGTGGAAGAAAAAAAGTCCCTGAGCAGCCCTCAATAATGGAGGCACTAACTCGTCGGAAGAAAAACAAAAAAGGAGAAACAGAAGATGATTGAAAATCTAAGACAAGAAACTTTTGATATTTTGATGGAGATATTTTTTGAGGATGAGGCTACGGATTCGCCAAAAGTGAATGAAGTTAACCAGCATATTTCACGCAAAGAATGTCTCTACATTCTTCGTAGAGATATGCGAATTAAAACAACCTATGAACTAGAAGAAGTAGAAATGTATCCCATTGCACTTAAAGAAATCGAGGAAATGAGTGACGAAAGATTTGAGCAACTTAGAGATGAAATCTTAAAAATGAACTTGATTGATGGGATGGATTTTCTCTTGGAAACTTTAAAAGTTTAATCAAAATTTTCTCCTCGAAATAATTAAATTCCTGCTTGCAGGAATTAGGGGATTGGGGATTTCCCCAAAAATTTAAAAAGTCAAGAATGGTCAGGGGTAACACCCTGACTATCTTTGACCTTTTTAAAAACAGCATTTGGGTACCCAAGTGCTATGCTTGCCAGAAGAAAAGGGGCTGAGCCCCTCAATCAAGAAACAGCAGAACAGAGGTGATGATTTTTGAAAAATGGAGAAAAACGAAAACGGATGATTCAGAAAAAAATCCGTTTGACGGAGGAGGAATCTCGGTTTATATCAACTAAAATTGCAGAATCTGGAATGACTAATTTTAATGCCTTTGCTCGAATCATGTTGATTATGGGCGAGGTCAAAATCTTAAATTTTGAAGAATTGAGAGAACTGCGTAAGGAAATAAATCGAATAGGTGTCAATATAAATCAGATCGCAAAAAGGGTAAACGAAGATGATCAAGCTAGTCTCAATGAATTGAGTCAGATTCTTGAGTTGCAAAAAGATTTGAAAGATACAGTCAATCAATTTATTCAAAAACAAGAAAATCAAACAAAGGAACAAGACAGATGGTTGTAACAAAAGTCCTGCAGATAAAAGGAGTGGCTTCTTTGGGTCGCTCTACAAAATATATTGAGGATGAAGCAAAGACGGTCGAGCTGACTGATACAAAAAGTTTAAATAATGCTTTACGCTATATCGAGAATCCATCTAAAACGAGTTTCTTAGAACAAGATGAACAGCTTGAATTTCCAGCCGTGGTTAAAGATGGCCGAGTAGTCAAGCAACTTGTATCTACTTATGGAATTACAGATGCTAGCACGGCGACAGAAGAATTTCTTTTGACCAAAAAGAATGCAGCTCAGCGAGCAGGAACAAAGGAATTATCGGATATTCAAAATCCTAATCGAGTTTTGGCTCATCATATCATCCAATCATTTTCGCCTGAAGATGATTTGACTCCACAAGAAATTCATGAGATTGGTCGTAAAACAATTTTAGAATTAACTGGTGGACAACATGAATTTGTCATAGCGACTCACATGGATAAGGGTCATATTCACAATCACATCATTTTCAATTCTACTAATTCTGTCACATTGAAAAAATTTCGTTGGCAAAAAGGAACGAAAAAAAGTTTAGAGAATATCTCAGATAAGTATGCAGATTTGGCTGGAGCTAAAATTCTCAAAGAGAGATTATGGACTAATCGAAAAACGTATCATGCTTACCGAAAGAAAAATTCATTTCGTTATGAAATTAAATCTCGTTTAGATTTCCTTTTAAAACATTCAAGCTCCTTAGAAGATTTCAAGTCTAAGGCACGAGCTTTAAATCTGATAGTTGATACTTCAGGAAAGGAAATAAAGTATCGTCTGACTGACCAAGATCAAACCAGAAATGTTAGGGATCGCACTTTATCAAAAAAAGGAAATTATTCTTTAGAGAAAATTTCTGAGAGAGTGGTTGCTAACGAGGTAACCTTATCTGTTGATGAAATAAAATCTGAATATGAAAAGATGGTGGCAGAACGAGAAGATGATTTTGAAATGAGAATCACAGTTGAAGAATGGCAGGTGATGGAAGAAACGAAAAATGGAATCTATCTTGAAATGGAATTTGGGATTAGAAATAAGGGAACTATTCTGATTCCTGCTCATCAGATTGAAAAAGCAGAAGATGGATCTTATGAAATTTTTATCAGAAAAAATGATTTCTATTATTTTGTTAATCCTGAACACGCTGATAAGAATCGGTACATGAAGGGAGAAACAGTCGCTTCCCAGTTGTCGTATGATAATGGAGAAATGATTATCCGAAAAAATCCTAAAATCTCAACTTTGGATCAGCTTGTTCGTGAATACAATTATCTATCTGCTCATGGAGTGACAGAAGGACAGCAATTTGATGAATTGTTAAATCGTTTTGAAGAAGAACTAGAAGAAGTAGATAACTTGCTTGATAAATTAGATCAACGCTTGGGTGAGCTTAATAAAATTCAGTCTGCATTTCTTGCATTGGAATCTAGCGATCCTCAGGAAGTAAAACTAGCTATTGCTATTATGAAAGACTTGAGAGTAGATCTTAGCACTCGCAAATCTGAGATTGATAAACTTGTTAAAGAGGCTACATTTGAGCGCCAGGCTTTGTATCAACGGGTAGAAGCAATTACAAAAGATTATAAGCTACATCAAGACATTGAGAAAAATGTCGAGCAGCGTAAGGATAGAGAAACTTCATTGTAAAAAAATAATTATAAATATAATTATAAACATATTGACAAATATAATTATAATGGTATAATAGAAATATAGAAAAATGGATGGAGAAATAGAATGAAGATTATCACATTTGCCGCTATCAAAGGTGGTGTTGGGAAAACAACTTTAACTTTTAATTATGCTGAATGGCTTGCCAAGAAAGGTCATAAAGTGCTTTTGATTGATCTAGATCATCAGTGTAATTTGACTCAGTGTTACAATATCTATGAGAGCAAGAATACAATTGCCAATGCTTTTAAAGGAGGCGATGTGGATATTAAGCAAGTCAAGGAAAATATTAGTTTAATTCCAGGTTCAGTTCAGCTTGATACGGTGGAACGAGATCTGGAGAACAGCGATAAAAAAAATATGTTACTTTATCTTTGGCTAGAAGATAACTACGAAAAGAAGAAGTTGGATCAGTTTGACTATATCTTGATTGATTGTAGGCCAGATTTTGCGACAGCTACTAAAAATGCTGTAGCGGTCAGTCACGCTATTATTAGTCCCTTGACTCCTTCGGAGTTTGGTTATAATGCTAAATTCAATTTATCAACTCGGTTAGAAGCATTCAGAAAGGATGTGATCGACTATCGTACCAGAGAATCATACATTACTGCTGAATTATATTTCTTAGCAAATATGATCCGACCAAACTATGGATCATCAAGAGAATTACTGGAAGCATTGGGACTTGAAGCAAAAGAAAAGGGAACAGATAACCTTCTAGGGATTGTACCAGCAAAAGAGTTGTTCAATCATTCCACGATTGATAAAATCTCTATTGCAGATATGGAGGAAAATCCAGAGCTTTATCAAAAACACAAAAAGTTTTTCACTGAGCTGGAGCAGACTTTTTCAAAAATTTATGATACAATATAATTATATTTATAAATACAAATACAATTATAAATATAATTAGAAGGAGATTGTTATGGCATTCACACCAAGAGAAAAAGAGATTTCGCAGATTATTGAAGCAACCCATCAACCTGAGCAGATTTCAGAGGTAGCCAATTTTGAAAGTTTTGAACGCAAAAAGCAATTCCAGTTTACATTGAAACCAAGTAATCGGAAAAAATTAGATGAGATTGCTAAAACAGCCGGTGCAAAGTCTGCATCAGATTACCTTGATAAATTAATCGAGAAGCTATAGTTATAAACATATTTATAACTATATTTATAAATACAAAGCCTATTGTTTTTTGTTGTAAAATACCTTCTATTGGTTGCGAGATAATAATCTTGACAACCGTACTGAGCCTGGTTCTTATATCAGGCTTTTATTTTTATTTTTATTTTGAAATAGAAACAACCTATTTTATTCTTGGAACAAAAATAAATTTGATGACTTGTTTTAAAAATCATACAATTTTCATAAGAATTGAAAGGGAAATGAAAAATTGTATGAAACAATTTGATGAATTGAGATTTAGTAGTCAGGAACAAGAAAAGACGAAACAAAATTTTTTACAGCATATTGCACAGTATGATGAGTCGATAAGCTCTAGTATGAGATCCAAAGGATATCGTTGTAAAAATCAGTCTGAACGTACTGTAGCTTTTACATTTGGAGAAGTTACCTTTTCTAGAAAACGTTGGTATAAGAATGGTGAATGTAGAATACCAGTTGATGAAATGTTAGGCTTAGAAAAGAATGTACGTCATTCACAGGAACTATTGTATCAAGCTGCGGTTCTAGCTACAAAACTACCCTATCGTCAGGTAGGAGAGACAATTGAGATGGTTTATAATGTAACTGTCACTAAAGATACCGTCAATAAGGTTGTTAAATTAGCCAATCAATTACTAGAAGAAAAGGATGATTATCGATTTTTTAAAGAAGAGAAGAAGATTGAAAAAATTAAAGCAGATATCATCTACATAGAGGGAGATGGTGTATATGTGAAAACATCTGAAGATGGTTCTGAAAAAAAGAATATGGATTTATCACATTTTGTAGTTCATACAGGCTCAAAACAGATTGGCCCAAATCGTTTTGAGCTAGAAAATAAAAAAGAGCTTATCCGATTGGATAATCGCTCAGCTCGTAGAGAATTGTTGGATTTATTGGAAAATGAATATGAAATTACAAATGAGACCGTACTAGTTACCAATTCTGACTGTGGCAAGGGTTATACACCACATGTGTTTACTGAAATTGCTAAATCATTTAATGTTAAGAGGCATGAGCATTTTTGGGACGAATATCACTTGAATAAAGAAATCAAAGAATTTACAAAGTCTTATCCAATAGAATTGAGAGAAGACTTATTTCAAGCTATTAAAGAGCATAATAAGAAATTATTAAGGCGTACACTAGATACTATAGAATCATTGGTTAGTAGTGAAGAGGGAGAGGAAAAATTTGAATATTATTCGAGTAGGTTAATGAGGAATTTTCAGTATACGAAACCAGCGAGATGAGAGGACTTCCAAAGGCAGGTATTGGGATTATGGAGAGCCAACATAGAAAAATAACGTATAGAATGAAGCATAGAGGGATGTATTGGACAAGTGAAGGTGGGATAGCCGTAGCGAATATGATATTGTTAGAGCGTGAAGGAAAATTAAGAGATTTATTTTTTGGAGAATGGAAGGAGAACTATGATAAGTATACGTCATTGGATCATATCAGTGCGGATAGTGTTCGTCCTAAAAATGAGTCTAAAGATTATAAACTCCCCCGTTTACATGAAAGTATAGAAAAGATATTTAAGATGAAATAATATCAGTGCTAATTTTAATGAAAAACAAATATAAATAAGCAAAAATTTCTAGAGAGATTTGGGCTTTTTTGGCATGTAATAATTGACATTTATACTGATTTTGATATAATAGAGATATAAAAAACAACGAAAAAAGGAGTTGGAAATGAGCCTCCAACTCCGCAGAGTAACACAAACCTCACTTGTATTACTCAGTCAACTAAAATGATAGCATAAGAAGAAATCATTGTCAAGGGCTGAGCATACAAAAATGTTTAGCCCTTTCGTGTATCTGCATATATTTATATGTGATTTTGGCGTTTCTCAAAAATCGCGACACATACGTAACCATGTTTTTACTTGACAAGTGCTGATAGAAATAATAGAATAGTAAAAAACCTTTAAAGCAGTCCAGAGAGGCAGCTAAGGTTAGACGGTGAAAGGGTGGAGACTACCCATTTTTCGTGGAACCTTGCTGTTGGCAGGTTCCTTTTTTCGTGGTTTCTGTTGCCCAGACTCTCTCACTAGCAAAGGTAAAAGGAGAAACCTATGCGAGAACATCGTCCAGTCATTGCTCTTGATTTTCCTAGTTTTGAGGCGGTCAAGGAATTTTTAGCTCTTTTTCCAGAGGAAGAAAGCCTTTATCTAAAGGTAGGGATGGAGCTTTATTACGCAACGGGGCCTGAGATTGTGTCTTACTTGAAAGGCCTGGGGCACAGTGTCTTTTTGGATCTCAAGCTGCATGACATTCCCAATACAGTCAAATCTGCCATGAAGGTCTTGTCTCAGCTTGGTGTGGATATGACCAATGTTCATGCAGCTGGTGGTGTAGAGATGATGAAGGCGGCGCGTGAAGGTCTTGGAAGTCAAGCCAAATTGATCGCTGTAACGCAGCTGACATCAACGTCAGAAGCCCAGATGCAGGAGTTCCAAAATATCCAAACTAGCCTGCAAGAGTCTGTGATTCATTATGCTAAGAAGACAGCTGAAGCTGGATTAGATGGTGTTGTCTGCTCGGCTCAGGAAGTGCAGCTCATCAAGCAGGCCACCAATCCAGAGTTTATCTGTCTGACACCGGGCATTCGTCCTCAGGGTGCTGCTGTTGGAGATCAAAAACGCGTTATGACGCCAGCAGATGCCTATCAAATCGGCAGTGACTATATCGTAGTGGGACGTCCCATTACTCAAGCTGAGGATCCTGTTGTAGCTTATCATGCCATCAAGGATGAATGGAACCAAGACTAGAATTAAAGAAATAGATTAGAAAAACAAAAGGAGAAGACCATGACACTTGCTAAAGATATCGCTAGCCACCTCTTGAAAATTCAAGCCGTTTACCTCAAACCAGAGGAGCCTTTCACTTGGGCATCTGGTATCAAGTCGCCGATTTACACTGATAATCGTGTGACATTAGCCTATCCAGAAACTCGTACTCTCATTGAAAATGGCTTTGTGGATGCTATCAAAGAAGCCTTTCCTGAGGTAGAAGTGATTGCAGGAACTGCAACAGCAGGGATTCCACACGGAGCTATTATTGCTGACAAGATGAACTTGCCATTTGCCTACATCCGTAGCAAACCAAAAGACCACGGTGCTGGTAATCAAATCGAAGGTCGCGTAGCTCAAGGTCAAAAAATGGTAGTGGTTGAAGATCTCATTTCAACTGGTGGTTCTGTTCTTGAAGCAGTAGCAGCAGCAAAGCGAGAAGGAGCAGATGTGCTTGGAGTTGTAGCGATTTTCAGCTACCAATTGCCAAAAGCAGATAAGAACTTCTCAGATGCTGGTGTTAAGTTGGTAACACTTTCTAACTACAGTGAATTGATTCATCTAGCCCAAGAAGAAGGTTACATCACACCAGAAGGCTTAGATCTCCTAAAACGCTTTAAAGAAGACCAAGAAAATTGGCAAAATTCCTAAAACATAGAAAATCAGGTAGTCACTAGGATTACCTGATTTCTTTTTGTAATGTTATTGGATCTTATACTCAATGAAAATCAAAGAGCAAACTAGGAAGCTAGCCGCAGGTTGCTCAAAGCACTGCTTTGAGGTTGTAGATAAAGCTGACGTGGTTTGAAGAGATTTTCGAAGAGTATTAGTCGACTTTTCCACCTTCAACAACTAGGTCATCTGCTTTAGCAGCGTCACCGTAGGTTGGGTGAAGTGTTTTTTCATAGGCCTTGTGGAAGAAGTTTTCCTTGCCTAATTTTTCAATATCTTTATTGATGAAGTCTAGCAATTCTTGGTTGCCTTTTTGAACTGCTGCTGCAATGGTATCTGGATCACCAAGGGAAGTAATGCCGACTTCAAATCCTTTGTTTTCAAGCGCCCAAGCTAGGACTTCCGTATTGTCAGTTGAAAAGGCATCTCCACGTCCGTCAAGAAGAGCTTGGTAAGAGTCACTGTATTGGTCGTATTTTTGGAGTTTTACTTCTGGGTGATTCTTTTCAAAATAAGTTTCAGCGGTCGTTCCTTTTGTAACAATCAAGGTTTTGCCTTCAAGTTGTTTGACGTCTGTAATGAGACCAGTCTTAGGTGATACGACTCCAAGTGAAACTTTCATATATGGAAGGGCAAAATTAACTTGTTTCTTGCGTTCGTCAGTCACTGTAAAGTTGGCAAGAGTAATATCTACCTTGTTTGAAATCAAGTATTCAGCACGGTTTGCTGCATCGACTGAAATGTATTTAACCTTGACACCAAGGTCTTGTGCTAATTGGTTCCCAAGTTCAATATCGTAACCTTGGTAGGAACCATCATTGTCAACGTAGCCAAACGGTTTCTTATCTCCAAATACGGCGATTCGCAGTTCACCGCTTTTTTTGATTTCATCGATAGTGCGAGCCTTGGCAGTGGTTTTTCCAGATGATGAACCAGCATTTCCACCTGAGCTACAAGCTGTAACAAAGATGAGGGCAAAGGCAAGTGCCAAAACAGTTAAGAGTGGTTTGAGTAGTTTCATAAAAATCTCCTTTATAGATATGAGCCAAATTGGCTAAAGTCAAAGACGTTTAAAAATTCCTGAGCTCGTTTGGTTTGCGGATTGGTAAAGAAGGCTTGAGCCGTTCCTTCTTCAGCGATTTTCCCTTGGTCTAGGAAGATAATGCGGTCTGCAATGGCTTGGGCAAACTGCATTTCATGAGTTACTAAAATCATGGTGCGCCCTTCTTGGGCTAAGTCATTGATCAGTTCCAGAACCTCACGTACCATTTCTGGATCTAGCGAAGCAGTCACTTCGTCAAAGAGGATAATTTCTGGATGCATGAGCAGGGCACGGACAATTGCAACCCTTTGCTTCTGTCCACCAGATAATTGACGCGCAAAGCTATGTTGTTTATCCAACAATCCGACACGTTCCAGTAGTTGCAGAGCTTCTTCCGTTACTTCCTTCTTGTCTCTTCCCTGAGCTTTGATAGGGCCTAGGATGAGGTTTTGAAGGACATCCAGATGGGGAAAGAGTTCATAGCTTTGAAAGACCATGCCAATCTTTTGGCGAACTAGGTGAAAGTCTTTTTTATTTTCAACGATAGACTGACCATCCAGAAGAATATCTCCACCTTGAATACTTTCTAAGCCATTGAGGCAACGAAGGAGGGTACTTTTCCCACAACCAGAGGGTCCTAGAATGACGACAACTTCCCCTTTTTTGATATCTAGAGAAAGTCCTTGGAGGATAGGATTGTCTCCGAAGGATTTTTTTAGTTCCTTGATTTCTAAAATAGTTTCAGACATTTAGTTCCTCCAATGTTTTTCTAAGTGAGTGGATAGTTTGGAAATAGGGAAGCAGACTGCGAAATACAAGACTAGAATGGTTCCATAAATCCAAAAGGAAGCAGTTGGGATAGTCAGGCGATTGCTATCGATGATTTGTTGTCCAACCTTGGTCACTTCAACAACCCCAATTAGGACAATCAAGGAAGTGGTTTTAATCATCCGAGTGACAAGATTGATGGCTTGCGGTAGCAGTCTTCTCAAAACCTGTGGGATGATGATGTGGTAGTAAAGTTGAACATTGGTCAAGCCGAGTGCCTGTCCACTTTCAAACTGATGCTTAGGGAGGGAAGTGATGGCTCCACGGACCAAGTCCCCCATTTCAGCTGTTCCCCAGAGGGTGAAAACGATAATAGAAGAAGTCTCACCTGAGATATTAATATTAAAGTTTCGAGCCAAGCCGAAATAAACGATGAAGAGTAGCACCAGCTGGGGCATAATACGGATAAATTCCAGATACAATCGTGTTAAAAATCGTATGATTCTAGAATGAGAGGTCATGATGATTCCCATGACTGTTCCGAACATCATGGATAAGAGGACAGAAAGGATGGATATCCCAATCGTAACGCCCAATCCCTGTAAGATTCTCAAGAGATTATTTCCCTGAAAGAGTACTTGGATTCCCGAATCCTGCATGGCGGAGCCTCCTTTCTATCCAGCTAAAGACCAGTGAGATGGGTAGCAGCATCATCAGATAA
>CAURES010000009.1:0-31042 GCA_963523725.1 uncultured Streptococcus sp. | reverse complement strand
GCTATACGACAGATGATGGTTATGTCTTTAATCCAGCTGATATTATCGAAGATACGGGTGATGCTTATATCGTTCCTCATGGAGGTCACTATCACTATATTCCAAAAAGTGATTTGTCTTCTAGTGAGTTAGCAGCAGCAAAAGCTCATCTGGCTGGTAAAAATACGCAACCGAGTCAGTTAAGCTATTCTTCAACAGCTAGTGACAATACTACGCAAGCAATAGGGCAAGGATCAACTAGCAAGCCAGAAAGCAAAGTTGAAAATCTCCAAAGTCTATTGAAAGAACTCTATGATTTACCTATCGACCAACGTTACAGTGAATCAGATGGTTTAGTCTTTGACCCTGCTAAGATTGTCAGTCGTACACCAAATGGAGTTGCGATTCCGCACGGCGACCATTATCACTTTATTCCTTACAGCAAGCTCTCTCCTTTAGAAGAAAAGATTGCTAGAATGGTGCCTATCGGTGGAACTGATTCTACGGTCTCTACAAATGAAAAACATCATGAAGTAGCGTCTAGTCTAGGAAGTCTTCCAAGTAATCCATCTATATTGAATAATGCTTCTTCAACGTTAAATAAGAAAATTTCTTCAACATCTGATGGTTATATCTTTAATCCTAAAGATATCGTTGAAGAAACAGCCACAGCTTATATCGTCAGACATGGTGATCATTTCCATTACATTCCTAAGACGAATCAAATTGGACAACCGACTCTTCCAAATAATGGTCTAACAACACCTTCGCCATCTCTTCCAATCAATCCAGGAATTTCACATGAGGAACATGAAGAAGGTGGACACGGCTTTGATGCCAATCGTATTATTGCTGAAGATGAAGCAGGATTTATCATGAGTCACGGCGACCATAATCATTACTTCTTCAAGAAAGATTTGACTCCTGAACAAATCAAGGCAGCGCAAGACCACTTGAAAGGGGTAAATGCAGCAACACCAAATCCAGTTCATGATGACGATCACGATGAAGATCATCATGGACACCATCATGGGAAAGACCATGATCACGGTTTTGATGCCAATCGTGTCATCAGTGAGGATGAACAAGGCTTTGTCATGTCACACGGAGATCACAATCATTTCTTCTTTAAGAAAGATTTGACAGCAGAGCAAATTAAGGCCGCACAGGATCATCTGAAAACACATCATGGTGCAGAGCCTGTAAAACCTCTTGCTAAAACGGTAGAGTCTTTCTCAAAAGATGCTAGCGATGAAGAAAAGATTGCTTATATTTCGAAGACATACGGCGTTCCACTTGAAGCTATTAGAATTTCAAACGGATTCTTTGTTTTTGGAAATCCAGACCAAGCCTACGATCCAACTCATATCCATCCCTATGCTGTTCGTAAGGAACATGTTCGTTTGCCACTCCAAACTGGAAATCCAGAACTTGATTTCCTAAATGAACTTTACACGACTGCTCTGCGAGATGGGGTGTCTCCTTATAGTTTGCAGGTAGAAAATGGTAGTTTTGTGATCCCTCATGGTGACCACAATCACTACATCAAGGTTCAAACTAAGGGCTATGAAGTAGCGTTGAAAAACAAGATTCCAGCTCTACAATCTAACTATCAACCTGGAGCTTTTGATGAGAAGGCAGTCTTGGCAAAAGTAGATCAACTTCTAGCTGAAAGCAGAAGCATCTACAAAGATAAGCCTATTGCACAAAGACAGATTGAGTTAGCCTTAGGTCAGTTTACTGAAAACATGAAGAAACTGGCAACAAACTCTACAGCAGGTTATCTTGCAACACTTGAACTCTTTGATAAGCAATATATCCATATTGATGAAAGTGTCAAACCTGTTGAAACAAGCGCTCTAGATAAGAAATATCAGGCCTTGATTGATAAAATCAATACACTAGATACAGACTCTTATGGACTTCCTAAGAAAGACCTTCTCGTTCGACTCCAAGAAGCTAAATTGGCTAAAGATGAGGCTGCTTTAGCAGCGGTTGAATCACAACTTCAAGCTCTTCAAGACTTTAATGACCGAACAGGTGTTACAACTGTAGAATACATCAAGTACTTCTACGAACACGTAAATGACGGTCGTTTGAGTGATGAACTTCGAAACAAAGTAGCTCAGTTGACTTGGACCTTGTATCAATCTCAATCCTTCCTTAAGGCAGCAGAATTGAATAGATTATTCCCAAGCATCTATCAGGCAAAACAAGAAGTGGAAGAAGCTTTGAAAGCTCAGCCAACTACTGCGAAATCAAGTCAGACAGTTCTAGATACTGAAAAAGTTGATAATCAAAGTGCCAAGACAGCTATTTATGGCTTCTTGAAAGAATTGTACGGAGACTTTATGCCTGAAGAACATGTCAATCATGTTAGCAAGGAAGAAGTAGAAAGTCTTTTGAGTAAAGCAACTCAACTCTTGGAACAAATCCAAGAAGAAGGAATCAGACAATCCTTGGCAGAAGAAGTAGAAAATCTCAAAGCTGCTACAAACAAGGCTGATGCAGACTTGGATGAAGTAAACAGTCAGGTGAAAGATGTCTTGACTCGTATAGCCAGCGCTCTTCAACAAGAGAAGGAAAATGCAGAGCAAGATCCTCAGACGCTTGTTCTCTATCAAAAACTTTACGATATCCTCATGTCACTTCACGCTTATTTAGAAAACAATAAGGGTTCTGATGAGGACTTTGATAAGGTGGATGCTCTACTAGATCAACTTTCTGCTAAGAGTAAAGATAAAGCTGCTTTACTTGAATTGACAAAAGCTATTCTAGTCTTGAATCAAGAAATCAAGTCAAAATCAAGTGCGATTGAAGAAGCAACTCCAGCAACAAATGCTGAAGCAAATGGTGATAAGACCAGTGCTGAGAACCAACCAAATGTAGCTACAGAATCTAACAGTGAAACTACTAGCGACGAAAACAAAACGAGCAACGCAACAGATTCTAAACCTGCTGAACCAGCGTCAGAAAAGGAAACAACAGAATCTACAACAAGTACTGGAAATCAAGAAAAACCAGTAGAATAAAAAAGTTTGTGGTCGTAGATCTAGGAGATTTTCTCATTCAAGGCTGTTTCCTATTTCTCATTGTAATTATAAACCATGGCAACATAAGAAAACGAGCATTTCCAACTGAGGAGGTGCTCGTTTTTTGATAGTTAGAAGTAGTTTTTATCCGTCTATTTAGAGTTGATTACAAGAAATTATTGACTTGAATGTGGATATAAGATTTATTCACTGATTATAATGTTTAAATAGTGCTCCAAAGCAAAGAATTATCCTCATGAGTATGAATCTTATAAATTAACTACCTCCAAACCATGTTCTGTCAAGCGATAGATGCTTGAACAGACCTCTTTTAAGAAACGACGGTCATGCGAAACAGTGATGATACCGCCTGGATAGGTTGCAAAGAGTTTTCTTATTTCAGGTTGAGAAGTTGGAGAAAAGTTTCGTGTAGGTTCATCCAGCAGGAGAAAGTTTGGTTTGCGCAGCACTAAATCCAAAAGCAGGAGTTTTCCCTGTTGCCCGCCAGATAAGGAGCGAATTTGATGCTGCATTTCTGGATAACTGAAATTGAGACTGGCTAAGTGAGATTGGATTTTCTGCAGTTCCTCTTTTTCTCCAGTTTTGCTGAGGTAGGCTATTGGTGATAAATCCAATTGCAGTTTTTTGTGGTAATCTTGTGGCATAAAACCAAGCGAAATTTCTCTTTTGGCGCTAAGCAGCTGTTGAAACTTGGCTAGCAGAGTCGATTTTCCAATACCATTTGGGCCGATAATACCGATTTTTTCTTGTCCACGGACAGTTAGTCGTAGTTCTTGAACCAAAACTCGCTCGCCAATGGACAAATTTTCTTTTTCCAGTTGGATTAAAACTTTAGAAGCAGGTAATGGTTGAATGTCTGAAAAGAAAAGTTGGATTTGTTCCTCTTCAAGTGGCTTTTGGGTCATGGACTGAGCTGTCTTTTCAAAGCGTTTTTCTTGAGAGAGGACAGTTTTCATCTTTTTAGCCAATAGGCGACCGGCAGTACTGTCTTTGGTAGCTCGAAGCGCAGTTTCTACATTTTGCTTGACTCGCCGATGTTTTTCCATGGTTTTATCGTAGGCTCTTTGGTCGTTGGCTGCTTGCTGGCTTTGTCTGGCAAAATTAGCCTTTCTCTGCTCACTATAACTATCATAGTCTAAATGCTCTACTAGTGTTTCCGCTTCTTTACGGTGCTTGACCAGTCGCAAGTGAACAATAGTGTCTGCCGTTTCAGAAAGAAAGTCCTCATCATGGGAAATGAAAATAACAGTTTGCCTGATTTTTTGAATCTGACTTTTTAGCCAATCAACCGTCTCAAGGTCCAGGTCATTTGAAGGTTCATCTAAAAATAGAATCTCAAAGGGTTTGGCTAACTCATGGATGAGCTGAATTTTCAAAGCTTCGCCCCCTGATAGACTGCCAATCTTTTGGTCTCTAGCAAATCGATTACTATCAAAATGCAATTCCTCAGCCAAACGATAGAGGATACTGTAGTCTAAATCAATAGAATCTAAAAAGAAGTAGTCGTGTAGACTTCTCTTTTTCAGGTCCTCGGGGAGTTTTTGAGGAATGTAGGCTATTGATTGATAATCAGATTGAATGTCTCCCCTGATAGTGAAATCAGGCAAAGCTTCCCCCATTAAAGTTTTAAGCAAGGTTGATTTACCATTTCCTTCTTCGCCAATAATAGCTACCTTTTCCCCATCCTGGATGGTCATGCTTAGGTCAAAGACAAGGTCTCGTAAATATTTGTTTTGTGTGATGGTTAGGTGATTGATTTTTATCATATGATTGCCCTTTCTAGAATGTCGATAGTGCATAACAAAAAGCTCTACTTTACCTAGTAGAGCCAAAGTTTATGTCAAAAAACTCTATTAATACTCTTCGAAAATCTCTTCAAACCACGTCAGCGTCGCCTTACCGTAGATATATGTAACTGACTTCGTCAGTTTTATCTACAACCTCAAAGCAGTGCTTTGAGCAACCTGCGGCTAGCTTCCTAGTTTGCTTTTTGATTTTCATTGAGTATAAAATGCCAGAAAAAGAGCATAAAAGAGCACACAAAAAGAGACAAAAACAAGATCTACTAAATAAAGGTTCTTTATTTGATAGACTTAGTTGTTCATGTCTCCCTTACCTCCGAGTATTAGTATCTTTATACTATACCTTTAAGGAAATTTTGTCAACAGAAAACTGGAAATTCCAAGTTCTAAAATCCAAAAACAGGTCCATAAAGAGTCAGTACGTGTTTGACATGCTCGTAATGGAATTTGTCGTAGTTTCGCCAAGCAATGCGTGCTTGGTCGTTCAGTTTTAGGCTACCGAGGCCTATCAGAAGACTGGTACGTTGGTAAAATTTCTCAAGGTCGATTAAGATACTGTTGTTCAACTTTTCCGCTTTTTTGAGCTCTTGCAGAGTAGTATTTAGCAGCTCTTGCAGTCGAATATCATCTGCCGTACCTTGTTTACAGTTTTGGTAGCTTTTATTTAACTCGGATAGGAGTTGGGTTGCATTTGTAATGAGTTCTTTGTCTTCCATAGGGGCATCATCCTTGCTATCATGTATTCTTGCCTATAGTATAGCACCAAAAAATATAGTGATAAATATATTAAAAAAATCGAATTTTAATTACAAAGTTTGGTGGGCTGATTTGTAGGCTTTTCATGGTATAATCAAGAGAGTAAATCTTTATGGAGGAAGTATGAAATTAAATATTCAAGAAATTCGTAAGCAGTCTGAATGCTTGCATTTTGAACAAACGTTAGACCTAGCCGCAGACCTGCGTGCACGCAATCAAGAAATTTTAGATGTAAAAGATATCCTTGCAGTTGGGAAAGTACAGTACGAAGACCGTATGTATTTCTTAGATTATCAACTATCTTATACCATTGTTCTTGCTTCAAGTCGCAGTATGGAGCCAGTTGAGTTAGTTGAATCTTATCCAGTAACGGAAGTTTTCATTGAAGACGCAATTAACCAGCTAGATCAAGAAGTTCTAGATGATGATTTGGTCTTGCCTATCGAAAATGGAGAACTTGACCTTGCTGAGAGCGTGTCAGACAATATCCTACTCAATATCCCTATCAAGGTCTTGACGGCTGAAGAAGAAGCTGGTCAAGGATTTGTTTCAGGAAATGACTGGCAAATCATGACAGAAGAAGAATACCAAGCTCAACAAGCAGTTAAGAAAGAAGAAAACAGTCCTTTTGCTGGCTTACAAGGACTATTTGATGGAGACGAATAATGGTCTTGTCAAAAAAACGCGCACGAAAGGTGCTAGAAGAAATCATTGCTCTGTTTCCAGATGCCAAGCCCAGTCTTGATTTCACTAATCATTTTGAACTCTTGGTTGCGGTCATGTTGTCAGCCCAGACAACGGATGCAGCGGTAAATAAGGCCACACCAGGTCTCTTTGCTGCCTTTCCAACGCCACAAGCCATGTCTGTTGCGACAGAGGGTGAGATTGCCTCACACATTTCTCGTCTGGGACTGTATCGAAATAAGGCTAAATTCCTTAAAAAATGTGCCCAACAGTTACTAGATGATTTTGATGGTCAAGTTCCTCAAACACGTGAGGAATTAGAAAGTTTAGCAGGTGTTGGTCGCAAGACGGCCAATGTTGTCATGAGTGTGGGATTTGGGATTCCAGCTTTTGCAGTGGATACTCATGTGGAGCGTATTTGTAAGCACCACGATATCGTTAAAAAGTCAGCGACACCACTTGAGGTGGAAAAGCGGGTCATGGATATCTTACCACCTGAGCAGTGGTTAGCAGCCCATCAGGCTATGATTTATTTTGGAAGAGCCATTTGTCATCCTAAAAATCCAGAGTGTGACCAGTACCCACAGTTATATGATTTTAGCAATTTATAAGATGGGGTTTCAAAAGTTTTTGCTTGATTTTAAGCATGCTTTGTGCTATAGTAATTGATAACTAAATATTCCTTTAAACCTGTCCCGTGAGGCAGGCAAGGAGCGTGATAAAGTAGAAGGGTGAAGTCTATACTGTTTGTAGTAGGGCTTACTTAGCTATACATTTCAAGTCTCCTTGTTTGAGGAGACTTTTCTTTTTGGAGGTTTGTCATGAAGACAAAAGAAGTTGTAGACGAATTGACCGTCAAACGAGCGATTACGCGTATTACTTATGAGATTATCGAACGCAACAAAGATTTGAATAAAATCGTCTTGGCTGGTATTAAAACTCGTGGTGTATTTATCGCCCACCGTATCCAAGAACGTTTGGAGCAGCTAGAAAATCTTTCAGTTCCTGTTGTGGAATTGGATACCAAACCTTTCCGTGATGATGTTAAAAGTGGAGAAGATACTTCTTTGGTTTCTGTTGATGTGACAGACCGTGAAGTTATTTTGGTGGACGATGTGCTCTATACAGGCCGCACTATCCGTGCTGCTATTGATAATATTGTAGGTCATGGTCGTCCTGCGCGCGTGAGTTTAGCAGTTCTAGTCGATCGTGGACATAGAGAATTGCCAATCCGTCCAGATTACGTTGGAAAAAATATCCCAACCAGTCGTTCTGAAGAAATCATCGTAGAGATGACAGAACTTGATGGCCAAGACAGAGTTCTGATTACTGAAGAAGCTTAGAAAGCTAAAGGAGTAGCCATGTCAGAAAATCAACAAGCATTGAACCATGTGGTGTCCATGGAAGACCTCACTGTCGATCAAGTGATGAAATTGATCAAGCGAGGAATTGAGTTTAAAAACGGAGCTCAGCTTCCCTATGAGGACCATCCGATTGTTTCCAATCTTTTCTTTGAGGATTCTACACGGACGCATAAGTCCTTTGAAGTGGCAGAGATTAAACTGGGGCTGGAACGACTTGACTTTGATGTGAAAACTAGTTCGGTTAATAAGGGTGAGACACTATATGATACCATTTTGACTTTGTCTGCTTTAGGAGTGGATGTCTGTGTGATTCGCCACCCAGAGGTTGACTACTACAGAGAGTTAATTGCTAGTCCCACGATTACGACTTCCATCATCAATGGTGGAGATGGTTCGGGCCAACACCCTAGCCAGAGCTTGCTTGATTTGATGACCATTTATGAGGAATTTGGCCACTTTGAGGGGCTTAAGGTTGCTATTGCAGGTGACTTGGACCACTCACGCGTTGCCAAATCCAATATGCAGATTTTGAAACGCTTGGGAGCTGAACTTTACTTTGCTGGACCTGAGGAATGGAGAAGTCAAGAGTTTGCAGACTATGGACAGTTTGTAACCATTGATGAAATCATTGATCAGGTGGATGTCATGATGTTTCTTCGTGTGCAACATGAACGTCATGATAGTGGAGCTGTCTTTTCGAAAGAAGACTACCATGCCCAACATGGCTTGACTCAAGAACGTTATAAACGCTTAAAAGAAACAGCAATCCTCATGCACCCAGCTCCAGTCAATCGTGATGTAGAAATCGCAGACCACTTGGTTGAAGCACCAAAATCACGGATTGTCCAACAAATGACCAATGGTGTCTTTGTTCGAATGGCAATCTTAGAATCCGTACTGGCGAGTAGAAACGCCAACTAAAACACAAGACGTTAAAAGACGCCAGTGAGCGTCCACGAGAGGTGAGAATATGACAAAAAGACTTCTAGTATTAGAAGATGGCACAGTTTTTGAAGGCAAGGCCTTCGGAGCAGATATTGATGTAACAGGCGAAATCGTCTTTAATACAGGGATGACCGGCTACCAAGAATCCATTACAGACCAGTCTTATAATGGACAAATCTTGACCTTTACTTATCCTTTGGTAGGAAATTATGGAATTAACCGTGATGATTACGAATCCATTATTCCAACTTGTAAGGGAGTTGTTGTTTTTGAAGAAGCACGTCGAGCTAGCAATTGGCGAAATCAAATGACGCTGGATGAATTTTTGAAAGCTAAGAAAATTCCAGGTATTTCAGGGATTGATACGCGTGCTCTTACCAAGATTATCCGTAAACATGGTACGATGCGTGCAACCTTGACCCATGTTGGGGACAGTATGGACCATGTGACGGACCAGCTCCAAGCGACAGTCTTGCCGACAGACAATATCAAACAGGTCTCTACTAAAACATCCTATCCAGCTCCAGGAGTTGGTTTGAGCGTGGTGCTAGTGGACTTTGGTCTCAAACACTCAATCTTACGTGAGCTTTCTAAGCGTAACTGTAACGTGACGGTTGTTCCTTATTCGACAACGGCAGAAGAAATTCTCCATCTCAATCCTGACGGAGTTATGTTGTCAAACGGTCCAGGTAACCCAGAAGATGTTCCACAAGCACTCGACATGATTCGTGGTGTGCAAGGAAAAATTCCAATCTTTGGTATTTGTATGGGACACCAACTCTTTGCTATGGCAAACGGGGCTAAGACTTACAAGATGAAGTTTGGTCATCGTGGCTTTAACCATGCGGTACGGGAGATTGCTACAGGCCGTGTAGACTTCACCAGTCAGAATCATGGTTATGCAGTTAGCCGTGAGGATTTGCCAGAACACTTGATTATCACCCACGAAGAAATCAATGACAAGTCAGTTGAAGGTGTGCGTCACAGATACCAACCTGCTTTCTCTGTTCAATACCACCCAGACGCAGCCCCTGGTCCACACGACGCAAGCTACCTATTTGACGAGTTTATCGAGATGATGGAAGCTTTTAAACAATCAAACTAAGAACGAGTAAAAGCTCGTCGGAGAATTTATGTAACTGAACACGGACGGAAAGCTCGGAATTTAGAGAAACTAACTTGGATTGTCAATCCTTCCTTGGTTTCCTAAAATTCAATCGCTTTCTATTCGTCCTTTGTATCTTATTTAATGTCGCCCTGAGAGGCGACGAATAGAAAGGCAGGTCGTTTCTTTTAGTCGCTATCAGGCGAACTAAAAACTCCCTGCACTAGATTTTTTACCGAAAAGTATCGTTTCGCTAAAAAATCGTCGGAGAATTTATTTAATGTCGCTCTGTGAGGCGACGAATAGAAAGGAGAAGATACATTGTTCGCGGAAGTGAACACGCCCTAAGAACTGTGTGAAAAAGATAAACATCGTCTTGACGCTGAAGGCGTCTGCACCGAGTTTCCTATTTTCACTGTGTTCTTTACGGGCTTTGTATCATAAACTATGCCTAAACGTACTGATATTCAAAAAATTATGGTGATTGGTTCTGGTCCGATTATTATTGGTCAGGCTGCTGAGTTTGACTACGCTGGGACCCAGGCTTGCTTATCGTTGAAAGAGGAGGGGTATGAGGTTGTTTTGGTTAACTCAAACCCTGCCACCATCATGACGGACAAGGAGATTGCGGACAAGGTTTATATCGAACCGATTACACTTGAGTTTGTGACACGTATTCTTCGTAAGGAGCGTCCCGACGCCTTGCTACCAACACTCGGTGGGCAAACTGGTCTTAATATGGCCATGGAATTGTCTAAAAATGGTATCCTAGATGAGCTTGGTGTTGAACTTCTGGGTACTAAATTATCTGCCATTGACCAAGCTGAGGACCGTGATCTTTTTAAACAATTGATGGAAGAGCTCAACCAACCCATTCCAGAATCTGAAATTGTAAATACTGTTGAAGAAGCTGTTGCCTTTGCAGCAACAATTGGCTACCCAGTCATCGTTCGTCCAGCCTTTACACTTGGTGGTACTGGTGGTGGTATGTGTGCTAATGAGGAAGAATTGCGTGAAATCGCTGAAAATGGATTGAAATTGTCACCTGTGACCCAATGTTTGATTGAGCGTTCAATCGCAGGTTTCAAGGAAATCGAATACGAAGTGATGCGTGACTCAGCTGACAATGCCTTGGTTGTTTGTAACATGGAAAACTTTGACCCAGTTGGGATTCACACAGGGGATTCCATTGTATTTGCCCCTGCGCAAACCATGTCAGACTATGAAAACCAAATGCTACGAGATGCGAGCTTGAGCATCATTCGTGCCCTCAAGATTGAAGGTGGATGTAACGTTCAGCTAGCCCTTGATCCACACAGCTTCAAGTACTATGTCATCGAAGTAAACCCTCGTGTGTCGCGTTCTTCAGCCCTGGCATCTAAGGCGACAGGTTACCCAATTGCCAAATTGGCTGCTAAGATTGCCGTCGGTTTGACCTTGGACGAGGTCATCAACCCAGTTACAGGTTCAACCTATGCCATGTTTGAACCAGCCCTTGACTACGTGGTTGCCAAGATTCCGCGTTTCCCATTTGACAAGTTTGAAAAGGGTGAGCGTCGTCTTGGTACTCAGATGAAGGCCACTGGAGAAGTCATGGCAATCGGTCGAAACATCGAAGAATCTCTCCTTAAGGCCTGTCGCTCCCTTGAAATTGGGGTGCACCACAATGAAATGCCTGAACTTGCCAGTGTTTCAGATGATGACTTGATTGAAAAAGTAGTCAAAGCCCAAGATGACCGTCTCTTCTACGTATCAGAAGCAATTCGTCGTGGCTACACACCAGAAGAAATTGCAGAGCTTACAAAAATCGATATCTTTTATCTTGATAAACTCTTGCATATCTTTGAAATTGAGCAAGAGTTGGGTGCCCATCCACAAGATCTAGAAGTCTTGAAAACTGCAAAATTGAATGGATTTTCAGACCGTAAGATTGCTGAACTATGGGAAACGACCGCTGATCACGTTCGCCAACTTCGCTTGGAAAACAAGATTGTTCCAGTTTATAAGATGGTAGATACTTGTGCGGCAGAGTTTGACTCTGAAACACCATATTTCTATTCAACCTATGGATGGGAAAATGAGTCTATCAAGTCTGATAAGGAATCTGTCCTAGTCCTAGGTTCAGGTCCAATCCGTATCGGGCAAGGGGTTGAGTTTGACTATGCAACCGTTCACTCTGTTAAGGCTATCCAGGCAGCTGGTTATGAAGCTATCATCATGAACTCAAACCCAGAGACCGTTTCAACAGACTTCTCTGTATCAGACAAGCTTTACTTTGAGCCCTTGACATTCGAAGATGTTATGAACGTCATTGACTTGGAGCAACCAAAAGGGGTTATCGTTCAGTTTGGTGGTCAAACAGCTATCAACCTTGCGGAGCCATTGGCAAAAGCAGGTGTGACCATCCTTGGTACGCAAGTAGCTGACTTGGACCGTGCCGAAGACCGTGACCTCTTTGAACAAGCACTCAAAGATTTGGATATTCCACAACCACCAGGACAAACGGCTACAAATGAAGAAGAAGCAGTTCTTGCAGCTCGCAAGATTGGTTTCCCAGTCCTCGTTCGCCCATCTTATGTCTTGGGTGGACGCGCCATGGAAATCGTAGAAAATGAAGAAGACCTTCGTTCTTACATGCGTACCGCTGTTAAGGCCAGTCCTGACCATCCAGTCCTTGTAGACTCTTATATCGTTGGACAAGAGTGTGAAGTTGATGCCATTTCAGACGGGGAAAATGTTCTCATTCCTGGTATCATGGAGCATATCGAACGTGCCGGTGTCCACTCAGGTGACTCAATGGCCGTTTACCCACCACAAACTTTGTCTCAGAAGGTGCAAGAAACAATCGCAGACTACACAAAACGCCTAGCAATCGGTCTTAACTGCCTTGGAATGATGAACATCCAGTTTGTTATCAAGGATGAAAAAGTCTACGTTATTGAGGTCAATCCACGTGCCAGCCGTACGGTTCCATTTCTTTCTAAAGTGACCAATATCCCTATGGCTCAAGTAGCAACCAAGCTCATTCTTGGTCAAAAACTTGAAGAACTTGGCTACCAAGATGGACTTTACCCTGAAAGCACCCGCGTTCATATCAAGGCACCTGTCTTCTCCTTTACCAAACTAGCTAAGGTAGACAGCTTACTTGGTCCTGAAATGAAGTCAACAGGGGAAGTTATGGGTTCTGATACGACTTTGGAAAAAGCTCTCTATAAAGCCTTTGAAGCTTCTTACTTACACTTGCCAACTTTTGGTAACGTTGTATTTACCATCGCTGATGATGCCAAAGAAGAAGCCTTGGACTTGGCTCGTCGTTTCCAAAATATTGGCTATGGAATCCTCGCGACAGAAGGGACAGCAGCCTTCTTTGCTAGTCATGGATTGCAAGCCCAACCTGTTGGTAAGATTGGTGATGACGATAAGGATATTCCAAGCTTTGTTCGTAAAGGAAGAATTCAAGCTATCATTAACACAGTAGGAACCAAACGAACTGCTGACGAAGATGGTGAGCAAATTCGTCGTTCAGCCATTGAACACGGGGTACCCCTCTTTACAGCCCTAGATACAGCTAATGCCATGCTTAAGGTACTTGAAAGTCGTAGTTTTGTTACAGAAGCAATCTAGTTTAGAAAAGTTTTTCACAGTTTAAAAGCCAGCGTTTTATGACGCTGGCTTTTGCGATATTAGTGCAGGTTATTCAACTATCAGTTCTTCACTCAAGAATGATGATGAATTGTGATACGATGAGAATAAATTGGGAATGGCTTATGATGTTAATCGTTCACCTTTTTTGTAATTCTAGTATATCAGAGTCAATATATATTTGCATGCTACTCCCTTTTGAAAAAAAGGCTATTTCAGGTGAAAAAAACGACATTTCAGATTTTCTGTTCCAGAAAAAGCTATCGCTATGATATAATTATTTTATGATTATTACTATTCCTATAAAAAACCAAAAAGATATTGGCACACCATCTGATTCAGTCGTTGTTCTCGGCTATTTTGATGGTATACATAAGGGGCATCAAGAATTATTTCGTGTTGCCAATAAGGCTGCGAGAAAAGATTTATTACCTATCGTCGTTATGACCTTTAATGAATCTCCAAAGATCGCTTTAGAGCCTTATCATCCTGATCTGTTTTTACATATTTTGAACCCTGCTGAACGTGAGAGGAAACTAAAGCGTGAAGGCGTAGAAGAATTATATCTCCTTGATTTTAGTAGTCAATTCGCTAGTCTCACGGCAGAAGAATTTTTTGCAACTTATATCAAGGCTATGAATGCCAAAATTATTGTTGCAGGTTTTGATTATACATTTGGTTCTGACCAAAAAACGGCAGAAGACTTAAAGGATTACTTTGATGGAGAAGTCATTATCGTTCCACCTGTAGAAGATGAGAAAGGAAAGATTAGTTCAACTCGTATTCGTCAAGCTATTTTAGATGGAAATGTGAAAGAAGCAGGAGAACTTTTGGGGGCACCGCTTCCATCAAGAGGTATGGTGGTTCATGGCAATGCTCGTGGTCGTACGATTGGTTATCCAACAGCTAATTTAGTGCTTTTAGACCGTACTTATATGCCAGCAGATGGCGTTTATGTCGTTGATGTTGAGATTCAAAGACAGAAGTATCGTGCTATGGCTAGTGTCGGGAAAAATGTGACCTTTGATGGAGAAGAAGCACGTTTTGAAGTCAATATTTTTGATTTTAATCAAGATATTTATGGGGAAACCGTCATGGTTTATTGGCTTGATCGCATTCGAGATATGACCAAATTTGACTCAGTCGACCAATTAGTGGATCAGTTAAAGGCTGATGAAGAAGTAGCTCGGAATTGGTCTTAAGAGATTGAGTAAACAAAAAAGAGGTTGTTTGTAACCCAAAAGATAGATGAATAAGTCTAACTTTTGAGGTCACTACACTACCTCTTTTTATTCTTTTTCAAAGGTGAATCCTTCTCCAAGGATTTCATGGGCTTCTGTAATGGTTATAAAGGCTTGAGGATCGATTCGATGAATCATTTCCTTCATTTTCACAATCTCATTTCTACCGACAATACAGTAAATAATTTTCAAATCTTTTTGACTATAGTAGCCTTGACCAGAAATAAAAGTAACGCCTCTTCCTAGGTCATCATTAATCGCTTTAGCAAGTTGGTCAGGACATTTAGTAATAATCATAAATCCTTTACCAGCATAGCCACCTTCTCCAATCAAATCAATGACACGAGAAACGATAAAATCAAATAAGAGCGTGTAGGAAACCAATCTCAAATCCTTGAAGATGATGAGAATCAGCATGAGAATACAAAAATCTAAGATAAAGAGCAACTTCCCCATAGATATATGAGTGTATTTATTGAGAATACGAGCTAGAATATCAGTACCACCAGTTGTACCTCCAGCATTAAAGATAATTCCAAGACCAATTCCCAATAGAATTCCCGCTATAAGGGCAGTGATTAGTAAATCACCTTGAAGATCAATATGAAGGGGAATACGCTCAAAAAAGGCCAACCAGGCGGACAAGGCTAAGGTTCCAAGCAAACTAGAATAGAGAGATTTTGCTCCAAATATTTTCCAAGCTAGGATGAAAAGGGGAATGTTAATCAGCAAGTTCATGAGCGAAACAGGGATTTTAAAAAGATAAAAGGTGATAAGGGTAATACCTGTCGCCCCTCCTTCAAAGAGATGATGAGGAACTACAAAATAAGTCAGTCCAAAAGCATAAATAGCAGCACCTAGTAAAATGGTAAAAATGGGGTAAATTTTTTTAATCATAAGACACCTCTTTTCTTATAAGATGATTATATCAAATTTTTACGGAAAATTTGATTGACTCCATTAGGATTTTTAATCTTTTTTTGATATAATTAGAAGTAAGAAAACCAATCTGAATCCTAAAATAGAAAGATTGATACTATGACAAAAATTAAGATTGTTACCGATTCATCTGTTACTATTGAACCTGAACTAGTAAAACAATTAGATATTACAATTGTTCCATTATCTGTAATGATTGATAATGTTGTTTATTCTGATGCGGATTTGAAAGAAGAAGGTAAATTTCTTCAGTTGATGCAAGCAAGTAAGAATCTTCCTAAAACAAGTCAACCACCTGTAGGTGTCTTCGCTGAAGTTTTTGAGGACCTATGCAAAGATGGTAGCCAGATTCTTGCTATTCATATGTCCCATGCTCTTTCGGGGACTGTAGAAGCAGCACGCCAAGGTGCCAGCCTATCTACTGCCGACGTGACAGTTATCGATAGTTCATTTACTGACCAAGCCTTGAAATTCCAAGTTGTTGAGGCTGCGAAATTAGCACAAGAAGGCAAAGATATGGCGGAAATTTTATCTCACGTTGAAGAGGTAAAAAAACATACAGAGCTTTATATTGGTGTTTCTACTCTAGAAAATCTAGTAAAAGGTGGACGAATTGGCCGTGTAACTGGATTGTTGAGCTCACTTCTCAATATCCGTGTTGTCATGCAAATGAAAGACCATGAATTGCAGCCAATTGTTAAAGGTCGTGGAGCTAAAACCTTTAAAAAATGGTTAGATGAGTTGACAACATCTCTCTCTGAACGTTCTGTAGCAGAGATTGGAATTTCATATTCTGGTGGTGCTGATTGGGCGAAAGAGATGAAAGAAAGCTTACAAGCCTATGTTGAACAGCCAATTTCTGTTTTGGAAACGGGTTCCATTATTCAAACGCACACAGGTGAGAATGCTTGGGCTATTTTGGTACGTTACCATTCCTAAAAAAATAAAGAAAATGCGAATAAACAGCGTTTTTAACTTGACCTATAAGGGATTTTAGGATATGATTATATTTGTTAATTAGAAATTAATTTGGAGGAATCATTAACATGGCAAACAAACAAGATTTGATCGCTAAAGTAGCAGAAGCTACAGAATTGACTAAGAAAGACTCAGCAGCAGCAGTTGAAGCTGTATTTTCAGCAGTAGCTGACTACCTTGCAGCTGGTGAAAAAGTTCAATTGATCGGTTTTGGTAACTTTGAAGTTCGTGAGCGTGCTGCACGTAAAGGTCGCAACCCACAAACTGGTAAAGAAATCACAATTGCAGCTTCTAAAGTTCCAGCATTCAAAGCTGGTAAAGCTCTTAAAGACGCTGTTAAATAATCAGCCTTTAAAAAGCCTATTGTATCAAGCTTTCTAGCTTGGTCAGTAGGCTTTTTTTGTGTATAGGGGGCAAAAAAGGGGAAAAATACTATTTTTTCACTTGTTTTAGGATGATGTCAACCAGCATTTTCGTTATTTTCTAAGAGTGATGAGTTTTTATTGTTTATCCGTAGGATGATCGACTATTTTAAATAATACTGTATTTCTAGCTTATACTCTTTTAAAATCTCTTCAAACCACGTCAGTTTCACCTTGGATTATATATGTGACTGACTTCGTCAGTCTTATCTACAACCTCAAAGCAGTGCTTTGAGCAACCTGTGGCTAGCTTCCTAGTTTTCTCTTTGATTTTCATTGAGTATTATTTGTCTCAACATCAAACCATGAAGGTGGATGATCGTATTCTATGATATTTTATTGATTTTCAGCTGAAGTCATATTAAAAATATTTAAGTAGAAAGAAAAGTCATATACTGTCTATTGAAAATATTATAAATCGGATATAAAGACAGGTGAAATCTTCTGTGTTATACTAGAGATATGTTAGATTTGAAAGAATACGGTATTGTCATGTGGCCGGAGGAGAAGATTAGTTCTTTCCGTGAGAAACTTCTCGCTTGGTATGATGAAAATAAACGAGATTTACCTTGGAGGAGAAGTACAAATCCTTATCATATCTGGGTATCTGAAATTATGCTCCAGCAGACCAGGGTGGATACGGTTATCCCTTACTATGAACGATTCTTGGACTGGTTTCCAACAGTGGAAAGTTTGGCGAATGCGTCTGAAGAGCGTTTGTTGAAGGCTTGGGAGGGACTGGGATATTATTCTCGAGTACGCAATATGCAGGCTGCAGCCCAGCAGATTATGACTGACTTTGGTGGTCAATTTCCAAACACCTATGAAGGAATTTCCAGTTTGAAAGGAATTGGTCCATACACAGCAGGAGCCATTTCCAGTATTGCTTTTAACTTGCCTGAGCCAGCTGTAGATGGTAATGTTATGCGGGTGCTGGCACGTCTGTTCGAAGTCAACTACGATATTGGTATTCCAAGTAATCGCAAAATTTTCCAAGCCATGATGGAAATCCTGATTGATCCAGAGCGTCCGGGTGACTTTAATCAAGCTTTGATGGATTTAGGGTCTGATATTGAGGCGCCAGTAAATCCTAGGCCAGAAGAAAGCCCGGTTAAGGACTTCAGTGCGGCATATCAGAATGGCACAATGGACCGTTATCCAATTAAGGCTCCCAAGAAAAAGCCTGTCCCAATTTATCTTAAAGCCTTAGTTGTGAAAAATTCTCAGGGGCAATTTTTACTTGAAAAAAATGAAAGTGAAAAGCTATTGGCAGGTTTTTGGCATTTCCCACTGGTAGAAGTAGATGACTTTTCGCAAGAGGAGCAGTTTGACCTCTTCCATCAGGTTGCAGAAGAAAGTGTAAACTTTGGCCCCAGTCCAGAAGAGAGTTTCCAGCAGGACTATGACCTAGAAGTTGATTGGCTTGATGTTTGTTTTGAGACTGTCAAGCATGTCTTTAGCCATCGAAAGTGGAATGTACAGATTGTAGCAGGTCAGGTGAGTGACTTTCATGATTTTTCAGATAGGGAAGTTCGCTGGCTTTCACCAGAAGAGTTCAAGGATGTTCCACTTGCCAAACCCCAACAAAAAATCTGGCAGGCTTATGCACAATCCAACTTAGACAGTAGCAAAGACTAGCTATTGTGTCTTCTTGCTATTTTTTTGGTATAATAGTAGAGAAAAAGGTGAACATATGAAAAAAATATTAATTGTAGATGATGAAAAACCAATCTCAGATATTATCAAGTTTAATATGACCAAGGAAGGTTACGAGGTTGTAACCGCTTTTAATGGTCGTGAAGCGCTAGAGCAATTTGAAGCAGAGCAGCCAGATATTATTATTCTGGATTTGATGCTTCCAGAAATTGATGGTTTAGAAGTTGCTAAGACTATTCGCAAGACTAGTAGTGTGCCTATTATCATGCTGTCGGCTAAAGACAGTGAGTTTGATAAGGTTATCGGTTTAGAGCTTGGGGCGGATGACTATGTAACCAAACCCTTCTCAAATCGTGAGTTGCAGGCGCGTGTCAAAGCTCTCCTTCGTCGCACGGACTTGGCTTCTGTAGATAATCAAGAATCAGATGAAAATAAAACTCAACCCTTGCAAATTGGGGACTTGGAGATTGTTCCAGATGCCTATGTTGCTAAGAAATACGGTGAAGAACTAGACTTAACTCACCGTGAATTTGAGCTTTTGTATCACTTGGCTTCTCATATCGGTCAAGTAATTACGCGTGAACACTTGCTTGAAACGGTCTGGGGGTATGATTATTTCGGAGATGTTCGAACAGTTGACGTAACCATCAGACGTTTGCGTGAGAAGATAGAAGATACACCAAGTCGTCCTGAATATATCCTAACACGTCGCGGTGTTGGTTATTATATGAGAAATAATGATTAAACTAATTAAAGATACAGTTTTAACCAGTGATTTTATCTTTATCCTCATTCTACTTGGCTTTATTTTAGTAGTGACCTTACTTTTGCTAGAAAATCGTCGGGATAATATTCGGTTGAAGCAAATCAATCAAAAAGTTAAGGACCTGATTGCAGGAGATTATTCTCAGGTATTGGATATGCAGGGAAGCTCTGAAATCACTAATATTACCAATAATCTCAATGATTTATCAGAAGTAATTCGTTTAACCCAAGAAAATCTGGAACAAGAGAGTAAACGATTGCACAGCATCCTATCTTACATGACGGATGGAGTCCTTGCGACCAATCGTCGCGGTAAGATTACCATGATTAATGACATGGCTAAGAAACAGCTAGGTGTTCAGAAGGAAGATGTTCTAAACAAAAGTATTCTAGAATTGCTTAAGATTGAAGATGAGTATGAACTTCGTGATTTGATTACCCAAATTCCTGAACTCATGATTGATTCTCAGGATGCCAATGGTGAATATCTGAGCCTTCGTGTACGCTTTGCTTTGGTTCGTCGAGAATCAGGCTTTATCTCTGGTCTGGTTGCAGTTTTACACGATACGACGGAGCAAGAGAAGGAAGAGCGCGAACGGAGGCTCTTTGTTTCTAACGTTAGTCATGAGCTACGGACACCTCTGACTAGCGTAAAATCATATCTTGAAGCCTTGGATGAGGGTGCCTTGTCAGAACCTGTGGCACCGGACTTTATCAAAGTATCTCTAGATGAAACCAATCGTATGATGCGAATGGTGACAGATCTTCTTCATCTTTCACGTATTGATAATGCAACCAGTCACCTAGATGTGGAACTGATTAACTTCACAGCCTTTATTACCTTTATTCTTAACCGTTTCGATAAGATGAGGGGACCAGACGAAGAGAAGAAATACGAATTGGTTAGAGATTATCCGATTACGTCTGTCTGGATTGAAATTGACACAGACAAGATGACACAGGTGATTGATAATATTCTCAACAATGCCATTAAATATTCTCCAGATGGTGGAAAAATCACAGTCACGATGAAGACAACTGATGATCAGATGATTTTGTCTATCTCAGACCAAGGATTGGGTATTCCTAAGCAGGATTTGCCTCGTATCTTTGACCGTTTCTACCGTGTGGATCGTGCTAGAAGCCGTGCTCAAGGTGGAACAGGGCTGGGACTGTCTATCGCTAAAGAAATTATCAAACAACATAATGGTTTTATTTGGGCCAAGAGTATATATGGTAAGGGATCAACTTTTACCATTGTGCTCCCTTATGATAAGGATGCAGTGAAAGAAGAAGTATGGGAGGACGAAGTAGAAGACTAGAATGAGTGAAAAAGGCTTTAAATACAGTATTTTAGCATCGGGTTCCAGTGGAAATTCCTTTTATCTGGAAACCCCAAAAAAGAAGCTTTTAGTGGATGCAGGCTTGTCTGGTAAAAAGATTACTAGCCTACTTGCTGAAATTAATCGCAAGCCAGAAGACCTGGATGCCATCTTGATTACGCATGAGCATTCAGACCATATTCATGGAGTAGGTGTTTTGGCTCGAAAGTATGGTATGGATTTGTATGCCAATGAAAAGACCTGGCAGGCTATGGAAAATAGCAAGTATCTTGGCAAGGTGGATTCTTCGCAAAAGCATATCTTTGAAATGGGCAAAACCAAAACCTTTGGAGATATCGACATCGAGAGTTTTGGTGTAAGCCATGATGCAGTCGCACCGCAATTCTATCGCTTTATGAAAGATGACAAGAGTTTTGTCCTTTTGACAGATACAGGCTATGTTAGTGACCGTATGGCAGGGATTGTCGAAAATGCGGATGGCTATCTTATTGAGTCCAATCATGATGTAGAAATTTTACGAGCAGGTTCTTACGCTTGGCGACTCAAACAACGAATCCTATCGGATCTGGGTCACCTTTCTAACGAGGATGGTGCTGAAGCAATGATTCGTACCTTGGGAAACCGCACTAAGAAAATCTACCTTGGGCATTTATCTAAGGAGAATAATATCAAGGAGCTGGCTCACATGACCATGGTCAACCAGCTAGCACAAGCTGATTTGGGAGTCGGAGTAGACTTTAAGATTTATGATACCTCACCAGATACCGCAACACCATTGACAGATATATAAAAGAGGCTGGAAAAAATCTTTAAAATAAAAGGCTCTTTGTCAACTGTAGTGGGTTGAAGAAAAGCTAAAATCTAGAAAGGGCAAATTTTGTCCTTTCTTTTTTGATATTGTGAATCGTGGAAATCTGTTTTTTGAAGTTTTCAAAGTTCCGAAAATCAAAGGTATTGTATTGGATAAGATTATTAGTCTCTCCTAATTTTATGTTGGAATAAGGTAATTGCAGGGCGGTGATGCTTTCTTTAGAAAGATTCTAAAAAAGTCTGAAAGCAAGAATGAGCTAGCTCTAAATTCTTCTCAATGAGTACGCAAAACCTTACTCTAGAAGTAAAAATGTAATAGATTATAGTGGTGCTTTCATTCTTCTTAGCAACTCAAGAGTGTCTCTATAATCTTTTTAGTAGTTAAGCACATACGAAAAGTCGGCGATACAATAGTTTACTACTATGCTGTTAGTAGCGTTTGATGACCATGTACTCATGAAATCTTTGATTAAATTGCTTCATGGCTTGGCATGACTTACAAATTGCCTTAAGTATTGAAGTAGAACAGTCTGGTGGACTGTTTTAGCCGGAATTTAGGAATATAATAACAAATGGTAAAAAAGATTAAGAACGATTTTAGTGTTTAGGACTTAGTATGAGAAAAAAGTTTTCAATATCAAGCAGTTGTGATAAAATGTAATTGTTTCATAGGATTCTTTCTAATCATTGTTTGATCGCTTTTTATCATAGATTTTATAGGACTTTTTCTACATCAAAATAGGCTCCATAATATCTATATGGGATTTACCCACTATAAATATTACAGAGCCTTTTTTATTAGAATGGCAATTTCCCTGCGAAAGCACCTAATTTTTTCTTAGTCGTTTCATCGATTTGTTCAAGAGCTGAGTTGATGGCTTGAACGGTCATATCAGAAAGGGTTTCAAGGTCTTCTGGGTCAACGACAGCTGGATTGAAGTCAATGCTGACAACTTTCTTATCGCCAGTTAAGGTCGCTTGGACAAGATCTTGAGCAGATTTGCCAACAAATTGCATAGCTGCAAGTTCAGCTTGGCTTTGTTCCATTTGTTTTTGAAGTTTTTGTGCTTGGCGCATCATGTTTTGCATGTTCATCATGTTGATTTACAGTTTCCTTTTACAATTATTTTCTTTCTTATTTTATCAATTTTGAGGTTAAAAGTCTATTGTTAGTATAAATCCCCCAACATTAAATTTTCTGAAAATTTATTAAAAAATGAGTGGAAACGTGGTATAATGAGACGTAAAATTAATGCAGGTTTCCTGAACCAATAGGAGTATACAATGAAAAAACTAGGTTTTGTCCTTTTATCTTCAGCCTTGCTATTGACAGCTTGTGCTGTTAGGTTTGAAAAATCAGCAGATACAACCGATTCGTCTAAGGTGACAGCTTTGTCTGAAGACAAGCAAAAAATGCTTGATAAGGCCACTGCTGACTATAAGACTTTTGTTCAAGAGCAAATCGATAAACTATTGACAGATACGGAATGCTTTGTCAAACTGTTGAAAGAAGGTAAGTTAGAAGAAGCTAAGAAGGTTTATCCACTGATTCGTATTTCCTATGGGCGTTCAGAACCAATTGCCGAAAGTTTTGGTGAGTCAGATGTCAAGATTGACTTCCGTTTGGCTGACTATATGGACGAAAATAAGACCGGGAAAGGTTGGTCAGGTTTCCATCGTATCGAGCGTATCCTTTGGGAAGACAATACAACAAAAGGAACTGAAAATCAAGATAAGGAAGAGTAAATCTGCACTAATAAAAAAACTTTGTTCTCTAGAAACCATCGTGTGGCTAGCTAGAGTGCAAAGTTTTTTTGAGTTTTTTATGAAAATGAAGATTGTGTTCCTTATAAGTACAAGGTTATTAAGAGAGCAGTGGATATTAAAATGATGATTTTGAATTTTTATTATTTTTGCTTTGTAGCAAGGTAACATAGTCGCTTTTTGTATGGAATAAGTGGGAAAGAAAAACAGTTCTTTGGGTTTGATCGATAAAGTAAAGCAAGATATATTGCCCGATAATTTTTCCTCTTGTTGGGTACTTACTGTTGATTTTAAGTCCGATTTTTTCATCTGCATCAAAGCCAGCTTCAGGAAAGGTTTCTAAACTTTTTAAGCCGTCTAAAATTTTAACCACAGTATTTTTAGCAGACTGAGGTGATAAAAGAACAGTAGTGATATAATCATGAATACTGTCAATTGCCTGGCTCACTTCAGTAGATAGAATCACTTTATAAGCCATATCGTAGCCTCATATCGTCTAGGGAAGTCCCTTGTCCGGATTCGTATTCTCTTAAGGCGCGTTCCGATTGGGCTTGTAGTTCCTGAATCAATCGTTCACGGTGTAAATCTTCTGCAGTTTTTATTGGCAAATCCTGTTCGAGAACAATCTGCTCGATAAAAAGACTAATAGCATCCGTCATGGTCATTCCTTTTTCCTTGATGATAGCTCTAGCTTGTTCCATTGATGACTCATTGATTTTAAAATTGTATTGCTTAGTAAGTGATGTCGTCATGGTATATCTCCAATCTATACGGTATATAGATAGTATATATCTTTTATATTTTTTAGGCAAGAAAAAACTCTATACTATAGAAACCATCGTGTGGCTAGCTAGAGTGCAAAGTTTTTTTGAGTTTGGAACATGAAAACAGCAGTTAATTTCAAGAAACAAAAAAAGAACAGTCGAAACTGTTCTTTTTATCATTATTTGAGACCGTATTTTACAAAGATATACTCTATAGTGTTTAAATCCTTATTAAATCAACGTTTCTAAAGGGGAAATAGCTGTAAAATATTATATATATACCGTATTGTTAAACCAAGACGGTACCAAAAAGGTACCAAAAATTAAGGTTTCGGAGCTTATAAAATAAAGAAAGATGTCTCAGGTATTTGAGATTTTTTTTTGCAAAGAAAAAACTCTTGAATATAATCCAAGAGTGAAACGAACAGGACCGATGGTAGTCAGGGGTCTTTACAGCACAAGGCTGAAGGCAGTCCCATACCAGTACCAGAAAATGGCACCTTTGAACGATCTGTTACCAGTCGTCCTACGTTATCCTATCCTTAGTTATAGTTTAGGATAAATAATAAAGAATGTCAACAATAATTTATATTACCTTAGGTGGTTGGAACAATTGGCTTATACTTGATTGTTTTATTCCAATTTCCTTTTGACAACAAGTAACCTATGACTTTTTATTCTTGTTGTAATCGGTCGGCAACTTTCCAGTCTGCCGACACGACCCAACTAGTCTAATTCGTCATAGCTTGCTGTCAAAAGTTTTCTCGGCATAAAGAGGTTGTTCAGCGTTCTAGAGTTTGTTCGTAGATTTTTTTGATGACTTTGACAGCACCAACAAGTTTAATAGGTTTGAAAGCATTAAGTTGTTTTGTAAGGTTTTGGAATTCCTTTTGTTTCATGTAGTTTTTAGCCTGATTTCTCCATACCCCAAGCTTTCTGCTGGCTATATTTAGACGATCACGAAGTTGTGAAATTTTATTTTTTAAGCTATTGTTTTCAATTTCTAAAATTCGTTTTTGATTTTTAGTTTCTCGAAGTTCGTCTAATATCTCATTTTTATTACTTGCTACATTTCTCAGTATATTCAATTCCTTGTTTTGTTGCTGGATAGTTTGTGACAGTTGGCGGTTCTCGTAGAAGTGTTGGATTACAGATTTTATTAGATTATTAAGTGTTTCAGGGGAGAGTTTAATTTTGCCATCGAGAGTTTTTTTACCTATCGTTCCACTTTCAAGCTGACTGATGTTCAGTCCGTCGAAGTTTTGATATTTTTGAAGGTACTCTCGAAGTTGCTTGGTAAGTTCGTTGATAGTACCTTGTTTTGTCTTTATATCTTGGTTCATACTATCAATTGTTTCACTTTTACTACCTATGATGCTGTCTACGATATCTAGATCTTCTTTTTTGATATTAATTTCTTTTTCAAGATGTGATAGTGTATCTTGTTTTTCACTTAGCTCATGATCTAGGTTTGATAGCATTTCATTTTTTTCTTCGTTTATGAATTTAAGTTCTTCGAGTTTGTTTTTTATTTCCTCGTCAACTATTTTTATATCTTCAACTTTATTTTTCAAATCTTTATTCATTTGGTTTAGTTGGGTGTTAAATTCTATTGTTTTATCGAATTTTTCGTCAATTTGTTTTTCGATTTTTTGAAGAACCTCTTGCTTGTCCTTGTATTCCTGTGTTGATAAATGTTTTTTTGTACTATCAAGTTCTCCTCGTTGGAGATGAAAACCATGTTGAGATAAATACTTTGGGAGTTCATCTTGGATTTTTTTCAACTCCTCACGATTAAAAATTGATTTGGATGATAACTTTCCTTGCTTCATTGGTACAATTCCCATATGCATGTGGGGTGTGTTTTCGTCTAGGTGAACACTAGCATAGGCAATATTTTCTAAACCATAGTTTTCAGCGAAATAATTTTTAGAAGTTTCAAAAAATCTTCTTGTCTCCTCGGGAGTAAGTTTAGCAAAAAAATCTTTATCAGATGTTATAATCCATTCATCGCAGAGAACGGCATCTTTTCGAATAGCTCGTTTAGAAATTTTGTTCTCGTCTATGTAGTTTTTAATTTGCTTTTCGTACGACAGAGAGCGGTCTCTATCTGTCAATTCATAGTTTAAATGTGAGCGTTCAATATCAATATCCTTGTTACTGTGTTGCTTAAAAATACGTTCATTGTGTCTGTAAGCTCCACCTAAATTACCTGATTTGTACTTCGTCATTCTGGCTACAACGTAACTCATAATTCGTCCTTTCTCGGCTCAAAGGGTCGCCGAGCGTGTGGCTAAAAATTGCCACACATAAGCAAGCCCTTATGCGGTGTTCTTTACTGAGAACGGCACTACTTCCAAGTAAAGTATAACGTACTATACTTTGCCTCCGGAAAGTGTGCGGTCTCCGACGGTTTTGCTCTCTCGAAAGAGAGCAATCGGACTGTCGAAACAGTCCGATGAAAAGAGAAGTTCGAGCCACAAACTTCTCTTTTTGTTTCGCTCCGAAGAGCGAAAGGCATTCCGAAGAATGCCTAACGACCCCCATAAAAAGCAAGTTGTTTTTCTAGTTTGGGTCGTTCTTTATGTAACAGATTTTTCATCAATTGCAAATAATCAGTATCGGAAGTTTGATGAGTTTCCAAAATTTTCTTGTATTTACTTCTAGTGTTTTTGCTGACTTTATTCCAGATTCCTTTATCACGTGTTAAAGCTAATAGATAAAGTTGTGTTTCAATTCCTAGAGTTTCAAAATAAAACGGTTTGAATATAATAGTGTCAATAACCTCAAAAATATTTTCAACGGAGCGACTTCGTAACTGAAATTCTAATCTCCACCAATGTTCATATTGTTGTGCGTTTTGTCGTTCATCTTCACTTCCGTTCATCAGTTGTTCAACTTTTTTATCGTATAGTCGAATTTGTTTTTCTGACCTTGAAGCTCCTAGATATTTCGTTTCAAGCTTACCATTTTTGTCTCTCCATTCTTTTGTTGCAGTAGGCCGTCCCTTCTTTTCTAAAATGAATTCACTACAATCAAGATTAAAAAAATCAAAAGCTAAGTCAGCTCGAGTGATTGAAATATCTTCGAGATATGGTATAATCGTATTAAGAATTTCAGTATCAACTGTTCGGAGTTTGTTAGGATTAAACTCCATTCGGAAAGGGCGAGCATTTCGAGCTTGTCCTTTTAGTTTATCATACTCTAAATGGAGGATAACTTGCCCCCCAGACTTGGTATAGGCTTGAAACATATCTGTCATAGCTTTTTGAGTGATGATTGCAATATGGTTGCTAACTAATTTTTTAAAATTATTGAAACTACTGTGGCGTATTTCAGCAGTTATAGTAATATTATCTAAACTAACTTTTAAATCCAAATAAACCTCCTTTCTTTTAGAGGTCGCCTATCGGCGCCTCTTTTTTGTCTGCGTAAAGACCTCCGTAAAATGACATTCTTGGGGGAGCAACCCCAAGCCGACTTCGTCGGACCATTTTCATTTTGCTACGGTCAAACTTGCCAAAAAATGGGTGTAGTAAAATCCCACGAAATGGGAACATAGCGTGCTGTTAGAAGCGCACGCGTTATAAATTTTGACGAAGCTCAAAAAGTTAGTCTCAAATTTTCGTTTTCAAAATATTTTCATAGTCGTTTTCATAAGTACCTTAACTCATCTGGACAGTAAAAATATCTGTATCTTTTTCTTCAAAAAACTCATTGATATCGACTTCAAAAATATCGGCCATAGCTTCAATACAATTTTGAGGAGGGAGAAGTGATAAGCTGCGATATTTTTTTAATTTGTTACAGAATCTGTTGAAGTCCATAGTTGTTGTTTCTACAGTATGCGTCAACTTAAAGATATTCTGATACAGTGTTAGATATCTTATGTTGGCTTTAGAGCGATAAAAGGAAACATTGTTCCAAAATGTACGACCTAGAGAAATTTCATTAGCTTTTCTAAGAAGTGCTTTCCTTTCATATTCTTTCTGCTGTCGTGTCAAAAACTGACTTAAGTCATCAACCCAAATATTACTTAAAATATGACTATCTGTTTCCAGCAAAGGTAAATCTAAGTATTTCTTCTTGTCCATCAAAATCGTATCTACAAAGCTTTTCATAGTAGTCTTATTATCTAGCTTATAGTGCCAACTTGTCCGTTTGAGAAAGCTGAAACAGTCTTCTGTTTTTGTAAAAAAACGAAGAAGATCAGCTTGAGTCAGTTCATCAATAGTATAGCTCTGAAATAGAATGTTATGCTTTAGTAGCCATTGCTCTATGTTATGACGTCTTACGGCATTATTATCAAAATATAGGTTTAGCATGTTTAAATCTCCTTGATATAAATTCTTGTCGGTAAACTTCCTCTTGTTTCAGATATACGTTGTTCACATTCAATTAACCCACATAATTCTAAAGCGTTACGATAATAAATAAATGTAGGCTTGCTACACTGTAATATCCGTAATAGGCCTTTGTTAGAGAATTCTATATAGACATCTCCATTTTCATCAAATTGTCCTCTTTCAGCTGCTTTTCGTTGCTCATCACATAAAATGGCATAAGTCAATCTTGCCTTATCTGAAAGAAAAATATAGTGAGGGTCAGTATATAAGACTTTAGGTATTAAGTAATAATCTTTTTCATAATCAATCATATTTCTTACCTCTCATATTGTTGTAGCCATTTAGAGACTTTGTGTTTATCGTACAAGGTTACTCCGTCAATGACCATGTGGGGCATGCCTTCACGTTGCCATTTTATGCAAGTTGTGGTTGAGATGTCCAACCAACGGCATAAACCTGACATTCGTAGCATAGGTTTATAAAGTTCCTGATCTTCAAAAGCTTTTTCGATAGCTTTCTGAAGCATGGTATCGTAACGGGCAAGCAACTTCTTTTCTGTTGCTTTTGGGAGGTTGATAGTAAAATTTTCTGTCATATTCTGACCCCTTTCTTAATTTTATAAACCCCGAAAGTTATTTTGTAACTATTATTTTAAGTTAAAAAATAACTCATGTCAAGAAAAAAGTTATTTTTTAATTATTTGTGTTATAATTTTAAATATAAAATGTAAGAAAGGTATAAAATGAGCAATAGACTAAAAGTTTTAAGAAAAGAAAAAGGATTGACTCAAGCTGACTTAGCAAAAGTTTTGAATACGAACCAGTCTCAATACGGAAAATACGAAAATGGAAAAACAAATCTTAGTATAGAAAATGCAAAAATTCTTGCAGAATACTTCGGAGTGTCTATTCCTTACTTGCTAGGGCTTGATGATAATCCTGTATTGAAAGATCCAGGGGCACCTAAAGAAATGATCAAAGATTTCTATAAAGTGTTGACAAAAGGTACAAGTATAGAAAATAAAATCACTAAATGGACCCCTTTTAGAGAAGATCTTGCTATTATACTTGCAGAACTTAATCGATCAGAATCCTTATCTGACTACATTGATTTTCTAGCAAACAAAAAAGGCTTCAACCCTGTTTTGGTTAAAGCTATTAAGGAATTTATAGCTGATGAAAAACAAGGCCTTATTCCTTTCATGATTAACAAATCAAGTGCAGAAGACTCTCCTTATCATTATGTTTGGGAGGCATGGATAAATTCTGACGAATACAAGAGATTGCAAGAAGAGTAAGAAATAACAGACAATCATGATTTCTTTATTTTATAAGCCCCGAAACCTTAAAAAATAAAGGAGAAATTAGAATGTCTATTATTAAATATAAGGCTAAAAAGTCTAAATCAGGGTATCTTTATAAGGTCAGAATCTATAGGGTGATTGATGGCAAACGTAAAGACTTCTTTAAAGGCGGTTTTAAGAGCCGTAGAGAAGCTAGACAGTATGAAGCTATGATTTACCACAAAAAAGCGTCAGGAGACCTCTCAGAACTTCTGAGAGTCTCTGAGAGACGTTTTGATGAAGTTTTTGAAGAATGGTTCAAAACTTATCAAAACACAGTAGAGAGAACGACAAGCGTCCGTACAGATGATTTGTTTAGAATTCATATCTTGCCAGTTCTTGGAAAGGTGAAAATTTCCAAAATTACTCCTTGGCAATGTCAGGACTTTATTACCGAAAAAGGTCAGACTTTTAGGAATATCAAACAGGTCAAATCTTACACTAGTCAAGTGTTTGATTTTGCTTTAAAAATGAAATTGATTACAGACAACCCAATGAAACAAGTGATACTCCCAAAAAGAGAGCGGAAGAAGTCAGATAACTTCTTTAGCGTTGAGGAGTTGCATGAGTTTTTAGACATTATTAAAGCAGAAGAGCCATATAAAAACTATGCCTTATTTCGTTTGTTGGCCTATAGTGGCTTAAGGAAAGGGGAGCTGTATTCTTTGAGGTGGTCTGATATTGATTTTGATAATCAATTACTTTCTATCAGCAAAAACCTAGGTAGAATCAAGGGGAAAGCCGTTGAGAAAAGCACCAAAAACAAGTTTTCAATACGGCAAATTCCTTTAGATACTGAAACAGTCTCGATTTTGAAAGAGTGGAAACAAAAGAGCAGAAAAGAAAAGGGGCAACTGTCAGTTACCCCATTGATTGATAGTGATTACATGTTTACGTTTGTTGACCGAGATGGAAAGATAGAGCCTTTATATCAGGACTATATCAATAGTGTTCTAAAGCGCATTATTAGGAAACATGACTTGAAGAAGATAACTCCTCATGGTTTCAGACATACTCATGCAACCTTGATGATTGAAGTAGGGGTTGACCCTGTCAATGCGGCCAAAAGGTTAGGGCATGCAAGTAGTCAGATGACCTTGGATACTTATAGCCATTCTACAGTAGCAGGAGAGAAGAAAGCTATCACAAAATTTGTAGATTATCTGGATAGTGCAAAAGGTTAGTTTTCCAAGACGGTACCAAAAACGGTACTAAAAACAAAAAAAGCCAATTCCAATTTCTTGGAAAAGGCTTCGTATCAACGTTTTTAAGCAATAAATGCGGTTGATTATTTGAGACCGTATTTTTTGTTGAAACGATCCACGCGTCCATCTGCTTGAGT
>CAURES010000008.1:0-31789 GCA_963523725.1 uncultured Streptococcus sp. | reverse complement strand
TGCATTTGGAATTGTTTCTTGTTGGTTATTTTTAAGAACTTGTTGGAAAAGACCGTAGTGGTAGTTAAGACCAACACCGTCACCGTTCAAACCAAGAGTCGCAATTGAGTCGATAAAGCAGGCAGCCAAACGTCCCAAACCACCATTACCAAGAGATGGTTCCAATTCAACTTCTTCAACTTCGATCAAGTCTTTACCTGCAGCAGCAAGTTCTTTTTTGACATCGTCGTAAAGACCAAGGTTGATCAAGTTGTTTGACAAGAGTTTACCAATCAAGAACTCAGCTGAGATATAGTAAACTTTCTTTTTACCAGTGTTGACTGGTTTTTGGCTGCTTGCAAGCTTGCTGTAGTTAAGAAGAGCAAGGTAAAGCTCTTCATTGCTACATTCTGCAATGGTTTTATTGTAACGATTTTGTACAAATTCTTGTAGTGATAACATGTTTAAGGTGTCTCCTGATATTGTATTATTTCTTTAATTCTACCAAATTTTCATTAATTCGGCGATAGATTGTTGTCAAGTCAAGCAAACCTTCCTCGACAGCTGGTGTCAATTGATCTTCAGTCATACGCCAAGACCAGTTTCCACCAAGGGTAGATGGGAAGTTCATACGAGCTGCCTCATCCAATTCTAGCAAATCTTGCATAGTTGCAATTGCCATGAAGCTAACTGATGAAAAGACTGTACGAAGCATAGCGTGTGGAACTGTTTCGTATTCTTTACGGTTAGTGTAGCGAGCCATGTACTCACGAGTCGCATCATCGATCTCGTTACGGTACCAACCAAGGACCGTATTGTTATCGTGTGTTCCTGTGTACATAACTGAGTTAGCAGGTGCCAAGTGTGGGCTATCGATACTTTCGTCTTCTGGGTTGAAGGCAAATTGAAGAATCTTCATTCCTGGGAAGCCAGTACGTTCACGCAATTCGATAACTTCGTCTGTCATGAAACCAAGATCTTCTGCGATGATGTTTAACTCACCAAGTTCTTCCTTAACGGCTGCAAAAAGCTTGTAGCCCGGACCTTTGACCCACTCACCAGGTGCTGCTGTATCGGAACCAGCAGGGATTTCCCAGTAAGATTCGAAACCACGGAAGTGGTCGATACGAACGATATCGTAGATTTTGAAGCTTTCACGCAAGCGTTCAATCCACCATTTGTAGCCGTCTTTGTCCATTGCTTCCCAGTCATAGATTGGGTTACCCCAAAGCTGACCAGTTGCAGAAAATTCATCTGGTGGGCATCCTGCGATGCAAGTCGCCTTACCGTTGACATCTGTCTTGAAGAGATGTGGATTTGCCCACATATCGCTTGAATCTTCCGCTACGTAGATTGGCATGTCTCCAACGATTTCGATGTGGTTGTCGTTAGCGTAAGCTTTCAATTTCAACCATTGTTGGAAGAAGAAGTATTGAGTCACACGGTGGTAAACCAACTTGTCTGCCAATTGCTCACGATAGCTTTCAAGTGCTGAAGCTTTACGAACGCGAGCATCAGCATCTGGCCATTCAGTCCAAGCAAGATTGTCAAAATGCTCTTTGATAGCCATATACTCAGCAAAGAGCTCAAGCCATGATTGGTTGTCTTGAGCAAATTTTTCAAAATCTTTAACATCTCCTACTTCCAAGAAACGTTTTACCGCTTTTTCTAAAAGAGGACGACGTGCATAGTAGATTTTAGCATAGTCAACTTCAGACGCATCGCTACCAAAGTCAACTCCTTCAAGGTCACTTGCTTCCAACAAACCTTGCTCCACCAAGATATCCAAATCGATAAAATGAGTGTTTCCTGCGAAGGCTGAGAAAGACTGGTAAGGAGAATCTCCGTAACTAGTTGTTCCTAATGGAAGGATTTGCCAGTAACGTTGTTTTGTACGAACCAAGAAATCAACGAAGTCGTAAGCACTTTGACCAAATGATCCGATTCCGTAAGCTCCTGGAAGAGAAGAGATGTGCATCAACACACCACTTTGACGTTTTTTCATAAACAACACCTCGTGTATTTGTAGTTTAAATTTTCATTTTTGGGCGCAAACGTTTGCGTTAAGATAATTATAGCGTATTTCCCCGACAATTGCAAGCGTTTTTAAAAAACTTTTTGATTATTTTTTAAAAAAAACTTGTCCTTCTTTATGTATACATATACATTTTCCTTTTCTATTTACAAAATCTTCTTCAACTACAAATAGAAGGCCCAACTTAGCCTACTTTTGGTCTAGAGCAATTTATTTTTTGTTCAAAATCTAGGCAATCGTTTCCCTAAATAATTTCAGTAAAAGCATGAAAATATATTTTCTAACTTTTCTTCTATTATAAACAAATAAAACGCTTACCCTTTCCGTGAAATTTTTTTAAAATTTTTACAAAAAACACTTGCAACCGTTTTCTATTTGTGCTATACTAGTCCCATAAAGGAAAACGTTTGCGTTTCCTCATTATAAAATTTGTTATTCTTTAGGAGGAATACACTATGTCATCTAAATTCATGAAGAGCGCTGCTGTGCTTGGAACTGCTACACTTGCTAGCTTGCTTTTGGTAGCTTGCGGAAGCAAAACTGCCGATAAACCTGCTGATTCTGGTTCATCTGAAGCGAAAGAAATCACTCTTTACGTTGAGGACCAATACAAAGCTTATGCTGAAACAGTAGCTAAAGCTTATAAAGAACAATCAGGAACAACAGTTAACATCAAATCTGGTGACCAACTTGGTGGTCTTGACAAACTTTCTCTTGACAACCAATCAGGTCAAGCTGCTGACGTTATGATGGCTCCATACGACCGTGTAGGTAGCCTTGGTACTGACGGACAACTTTCAGAAGTTAAATTGAGCGACGGTGCTAAAACAGATGATAAAACTAAATCTCTTGTAACAGCTGCTGACGGTAAAGTTTACGGTGCTCCTGCCGTTATCGAGTCACTTGTTATGTACTACAACAAAGACTTGGTAAAAGAAGCTCCAAAAACATTTGCTGACTTAGAAAACCTTGCTAAAGATAGCAAATATGCCTTTGCTGGTGAAGATGGCAAAACTACTGCTTTCCTAGCTGACTGGACAAACTTCTACTACGCTTACGGACTTCTTGCTGGTAATGGTGGTTATGTATTTGGACAAAACGGTAAAGATCCTAAAGATATCGGCCTTGCAAACGAAGGTTCAATTACAGGTATCAACTATGCTAAATCTTGGTATGAAAAATGGCCTAAAGGTATGCAAGATACTGAAGGAGCTGGAAACCTAATCCAAACTCAATTCCAAGAAGGTAAAACAGCTGCTATCATCGATGGACCTTGGAAAGCTCAAGCCTTCAAAGACGCTAAAGTAAACTACGGTGTTGCAACTATCCCAACTCTTCCAAACGGAAAAGACTACGCAGCATTTGGTGGTGGTAAAGCTTGGATCATCCCATCAAGCACTAAGAACCTTGAAGCTGCTCAAAAATTTGTAGACTTCCTTGTTTCAACTGAACAACAAAAAGCCTTCTACGATAAAACTAATGAAATCCCAGCTAACACTGAAGCTCGTTCATACGCTGAAGGTAAAAATGATGAGTTGACAACAGCTGTTATCAAACAGTTCAAGAACGCTCAACCAATGCCAAACATCTCTCAAATGTCAGCTGTTTGGGACCCAGCTAAAACAATGTTGTTTGAAGCTGTAAGTGGTAAGAAAGATGCTAAAACAGCTGCTAACGATGCTGTAACATTGATCAAAGAAACAATCAAACAAAAATTTGGTGAATAAAAAATTTGTTCAAGGGGGGTGGAAATCAAATCCCCCTTTGAATTTATCAACGAAAACACAAATAGTTTAGGTTTTATCTAGAAACCAGTATCCTATGAAAGGAGTTATTATGGAAAAGCAACAACCTAGTAAAGCAGCCCTGCTGTCTATCATTCCTGGGTTAGGACAGATTTACAATAAACAAAAAGCCAAAGGTTTTATCTTCCTTGGTGTAACCATCGTATTTGTCCTTTATTTCCTAGCACTTGCAGCCCCTGAATTGAGCAACCTCATCACTCTTGGTGACAAGCCAGGTCGTGATAATTCCCTCTTCATGCTGATTCGCGGTGCCTTCCATTTAATCTTTGTAGTTGTTTATGTACTCTTTTATTTAGCAAATATCAAAGATGCACATAAAACTGCCAAACACATTAATAATGGTATTCCAGTAGCACTTTCCTTTAAAGAAATGATCAAAGGAATCTATGAAAATGGTTTCCCTTACCTCTTGATTATTCCTTCTTACATTGCTATGACCTTTGCAATCATCTTCCCAGTTATCGTAACCTTGATGATTGCCTTTACCAACTACGACTTCCAACACTTGCCACCAAACAAATTGTTAGACTGGGTTGGTTTGACGAACTTTACGAACATCTGGAGTTTGAGTACCTTCCGTTCTGCCTTTGGTTCTGTTCTTTCTTGGACTATCATCTGGGCTTTATCTGCCTCAACTTTACAGATCGTGATTGGTATCTTCACAGCTATCATTGCTAACCAACCATTTATCAAAGGAAAACGTATCTTTGGTGTTATTTTCCTTCTTCCTTGGGCTGTCCCAGCCTTCATCACTATCTTGACATTCTCAAATATGTTTAATGATAGTGTCGGTGCTATCAACACTCAAGTCTTGCCAATCTTTGCTAAATTCCTTCCTTTCCTTGATGGTGCTCTTATTCCTTGGAAAACAGATCCAACTTGGACAAAAATTGCCTTGATTATGATGCAAGGTTGGCTTGGATTCCCATACATCTACGTTTTGACTTTAGGTATCTTACAATCTATTCCTAACGACCTTTACGAAGCAGCTTATATTGACGGTGCCAATGCTTGGCAAAAATTCCGCAACATCACTTTCCCAATGATCTTGGCTGTTGCAGCACCTACTTTGATCAGCCAATACACCTTCAACTTTAACAACTTCTCTATCATGTACCTCTTCAATGGTGGAGGACCTGGTAGTGTCGGAGGTGGAGCTGGTTCAACCGATATCTTGATCTCATGGATCTACCGTTTGACAACAGGTACATCTCCTCAATACTCAATGGCGGCAGCTGTTACCTTGATTATCTCTATCATTGTCATCTCAATCTCTATGATCGCATTCAAGAAACTACACGCATTTGATATGGAGGACGTCTAAGATGAATAACTCAATTAAACTCAAACGTAGACTGACTCAAACCCTTACTTACCTCTACTTGGTTGGCCTTTCAATCGTGATTATCTATCCACTTTTGATTACTATCATGTCAGCCTTCAAGACTGGTAACGTAGCAGCCTTTAAACTAGACAGCAACGTCGACTTTAGTTTTGCTAACTTCCAAGGCCTCTTCACTGAAACCTTGTACGGTACTTGGTACCTCAACACTTTGATTATCGCCTTGATTACCATGGTTGTTCAAACAAGTATCATCGTACTTGCTGGTTATGCCTACAGCCGTTACAACTTCTTGGCTCGTAAACAAAGTTTGGTCTTCTTCTTGATTATCCAAATGGTGCCAACCATGGCCGCTTTGACAGCCTTCTTCGTTATGGCACTTATGTTGAACGCCCTTAACCACAGCTGGTTCCTCATCTTCCTCTACGTTGGTGGAGGTATCCCGATGAATGCTTGGCTCATGAAAGGCTACTTCGATACAGTGCCAATGTCTCTAGACGAATCTGCAAAACTAGACGGTGCAGGACACTTCCGCCGCTTCTGGCAAATTGTTCTTCCACTTGTTCGCCCAATGGTTGCCGTACAAGCTCTCTGGGCCTTCATGGGACCTTTCGGGGACTACATCCTCTCTAGTTTCTTGCTTCGTGAGAAAGAATACTTTACTGTTGCCGTAGGTCTCCAAACCTTCGTTAGCAATGTGAAAAACATGAAGATCGCCTACTTCTCAGCAGGTGCTATCCTCATCGCCCTTCCAATCTGTATTCTCTTCTTCTTCCTACAAAAGAACTTTGTTTCAGGACTTACAAGTGGTGGCGACAAGGGATAATATATCCCCGCCACCCTTTTTCATTTTATACTCTTCGAAAACCTCTTCAAACCACGTCAGCTTCCATCTGCAACCTCAAAACAGTGTTTTGAGCTGACTTCGTCAGTTCTATCCACAACCTCAAAGCAGTGTTTTGAGCAGCCTGCGGCTAGCTTCCTAGTTTGCTCTTTGATTTTCATTGAATATTAGCGATTGCTACTGTAAATAATATTCTTGCAACAAGCAATTTTTCTCCTAGACTTGAAATAAAGCGCATTTCTCTATATAATAATACTCATATAGAAAACACCTTTTAGAAAGATACCTATGCTTCCATATCCATTTTCTTATTTTTCAAGTATTTGGGGATTTCGTAAGCCCCTGTCCAAACGTTTCGGACTCAACTGGTTTCAACTTCTCTTTACCAGTATCTTCCTTATCAGCTTGTCTATGGTACCCATTGCCATCCAAAACAGCTCACAGGAGACTTATCCGCTAGAAACCTTTATCGATAATGTCTATGAACCATTGACAGATGAGGTTGTCCAGGATCTCTCTGAACATGCTACAATTGTTGATGGTAAATTTACTTATACAGGAACAGCTAGTCAAGCCCCTTCTCTTTTAATCGGTCCAAGTCAAAGCAAGGAATTACCTAAGGACTTGCAACTGCATTTCGATACGAATGAGCTAGTCATCAGCAAGGAAAGTAAAGAACTGACCCGTGTCTCTTACCGAGCGATTCAGACTGAGAGTTTCAAAAACAAAGACAGCTTGACCCAAGCCATTTCTAAAGACTGGTACCAACAAAATCGTGTCTATATCAGTCTCTTCCTAGTTCTCGGTGCAAGCTTCCTCTTTGGTTTGAATTTCTTTATCGTCTCTCTAGGGGCTAGTCTTCTCCTTTATATCACTAAGAAATCACGCCTCTTTTCATTTAGAACCTTTAAAGAGTGCTACCATTTTATCTTGAACTGTTTAGGATTGCCAACTCTGATTACGCTTATTTTGGGATTATTTGGCCAAAATATGACAACCCTCATCACTGTACAAAACATTCTTTTTGTTCTATATCTGGTCACTATCTTTTATAAAACACATTTCCGTGATCCAGATTACCATAAATAGGAGATTTTTATGCCCGTTACGATTAAAGATGTGGCCAAGGCTGCTGGTGTTTCACCTTCAACCGTAACCCGTGTTATTCAAAATAAATCAACCATTAGCGACGAAACGAAAAAACGCGTTCGCAAGGCTATGAAGGAACTCAATTACCACCCCAACCTCAATGCTCGTAGTTTGGTAAGCAGTTATACCCAAGTTATCGGCTTGGTCCTTCCTGACGACTCAGACGCCTTCTATCAAAATCCTTTCTTCCCATCTGTCCTCCGTGGTATCGCCCAAGTCGCCTCTGAAAACCACTACGCCATTCAGATCGCGACAGGTAAAGATGCCAAAGAGCGTCTTAAAGCTATTTCTCAGATGGTCTATGGTAAGCGTGTAGATGGTTTGATTTTCCTCTATGCCCAAGAAGAGGACCCTTTGGTTAAGTTAGTAGCAGACGAGCAATTTCCTTTCCTTATCTTAGGTAAATCTCTATCTCCCTTCATTCCACTTGTCGATAATGACAATGTCCAAGCTGGTTTTGATGCGACAGAGTATTTCATCAAAAAAGGATGCAAGCGAATTGCCTTTATCGGAGGTACTAAGCGACTCTTCGTAACACAAGACCGTCTGACAGGTTACGAGCTAGCTCTAAAACAATACCAACTTCCTCTCGATACTAATCTGACTTACTTTGCTACTGAATTTCTTGAAGATAATGGTTATCGCTTTAGTAGACTTCTCTTCAAACACGATCCAAATATTGACGCTATTATTACCATTGATAGTCTCCTTGCTGCAGGGGTCTGTGATTACATCGCAAAACACCAACTGGATGTCCCTGTCCTCAGCTTCGACTCAGTCAATCCCAAGCTCAACTTGGCAGCCTATGTCGATATCAATAGTTTGGAGCTTGGTCGTGTTTCCTTTGAAACTATTCTCCAGATCATCAATGATGCTAAAAGCAATAAACAAATTTGTTATCGCCAGTTGATTGCCCACAAAATTATCGAAAAATAAAAACCAGCTCGCGCTGGTTTTTTTGGTCATTATACTCAATGAAAATCAAAGATCAAACTAGGAAGCTAGCCGCAGGTTACTCAAAGCACAGCTTTGAGGTTGGAGATAAAGCTAACGTGGTTTAAAGAGATTTTCGAAGATTATTAATTATCAGTTTCTACAAATCGTCCCAGAATATGAACATTCTCCGATACAGAGACAAAGGCGCTTGGATCCACCTGTTTCATAATCTGTTTAAATTCATTAAACTCTGCACGTGTAATGACAGTGATTAAAACTGCCTTTCTTTCGTGATTATAGGTTCCTTCTGCATCGTGGATCATGGTTGCTCCGCGGTGCAACTTTTTATGGATTTTTTCAATTACCTTCTCTGGATGATTGGTCACAATCATGGCCTGCATGCGTTTTTGCTTGGTAAAGACCGCATCTGTCACACGGCTAGAGACAAAGATGGTAATCATAGAGTAGAGAGCGTATTTCCAACCAAAGGTCAAACCTGCTATCAGCATGATAGTCCCATTTACCAAGAAAGAAATACTACCAACATTCTTACCCGTTTTCTTGCGAATGGTCAGGCTGACGATATCCGTCCCACCACTGGAGATATTGTTTCGAAGAGCAAAACCAATCCCCAAGCCCATGACAACACCCCCAAAAAGGGCATTGATAATGGGATCCTCCGTTAAGGTCGCCACAGGGACAAACTGGATAAAGAAGGAACTCATGGACACCGTGATAAAGGTAAAGACGGTGAACTTATGGCCAATCTGATACCAAGCTAAAACCATCAAAGGAAAATTAATAGCGTAGAAAGCCAATGAAATTGGAATATGAAAACCAAACCAGTGATTACTCAAGGCAGAGATAATCTGTGCCAGACCTGTCGCACCACTCGAATACACATGCCCTGGTTGGAAAAAGAAATTGACCGCTACTGCTGATAAAAAACCATAGACCAGAGAGGCCGAAATCTTCTCATCATATTTTTCGCGAGAGATGCTTTGTAAGACACGTAAAATTTTTATCTGATAAGCAAAGCGGCGCAGATAATAGCGCCACCGCTTAATTCGTTTTGCTTGTTTCATCTTCTTCTACTTGTAAGCTGAGTTCCTCTAGTTGTTTGAGAGCTACTGTTGAAGGAGCTTGTGTCATTGGGTCAGTTGCCTTGTTGTTCTTAGGAAAGGCAATGACTTCACGGATATTTTCTTCTCCTGCAAGCAACATAACAAATCGGTCAAGCCCGATAGCCAAGCCACCGTGTGGTGGGAAACCATAGTCCATGGCTTCAAGAAGGAAACCAAACTGGTCATTTGCTTCTTCAGCTGAGAAACCTAGAGCCTTGAACATGCGTTCTTGAAGGTCTTTTTGGTTGATACGGAGGCTACCACCACCAAGTTCGTAACCGTTCAAAACGATATCGTAAGCAATGGCACGAACCTTAGCCAAATCACCTTCTAGTTCGTGAACTGTTTCTTCTTGTGGAAGGGTAAACGGATGGTGGGCACTCATGTAACGGCCTTCTTCTTCAGACCATTCAAACATTGGCCAGTCAACCACCCAAAGGAAGTTGAATTTATCGTTATCAATCAAGCCAAGCTCTTTGGCAATACGTCCACGAAGGGCACCAAGAGTTGCATTGGCCACTTCAAGCGTATCCGCTACAAAGAGGACCAAGTCCTTGTCTTCAAGAGCAAGCGCTGTTGTCAATTCTTCTTGGATACCAGTCAAGAACTTAGCAACTGGTCCGTTTAATTCTCCATCCACAACCTTGACCCAAGCAAGACCTTTGGCACCATATTGTTTTGCTACTTCCGTCATCTTATCGATGTCTTTACGTGAATAGTTGTCCGCAGCTCCTTTGACCACAATGGCTTTAACGGCAGGTGCTTCTGAGAAGACTTTGAAGTCCACACCTTTGACCACTTCTGTCAAGTCCTGAAGCAACATGTCAAAACGGGTATCAGGCTTATCAGAACCGTAAAGAGCCATAGCATCGTCATACTTCATACGAGGGAATGGAAGCGTCACTTCGATGCCTTTGGTTTCTTTCATGACGCGGGCAATCAAGCCTTCTGTAATATCTTGGATTTCTTGCTCAGTAAGGAATGAAGTTTCCAAGTCGACCTGAGTAAACTCCGGCTGGCGGTCTCCACGCAAGTCCTCATCACGGAAACATTTTACGATTTGGTAATAACGGTCAAATCCAGCATTCATCAAGAGCTGTTTCGTGATTTGTGGACTTTGAGGAAGGGCGTAAAAATGTCCTTTATTAACACGAGACGGTACCAAGTAGTCACGCGCCCCTTCAGGCGTTGACTTAGAAAGGAATGGTGTCTCCACATCGATAAACTCCAACTCATCCAAGTAGTTGCGGATAGAGTGGGTCACCTTAGCACGAAGTTTAAGATTTTCCAACATTTCTGGACGACGAAGGTCAAGGTAACGGTAACGCAAACGTGTATCGTCATTGGCCTCAATGCCATCCTTAATCTCAAATGGGGTTGTCTTAGCTGTGTTAAGCACAGTCAGAGCTGTCACGTTTAACTCAACTGCACCAGTTGGCAACTTATCATTGGCTTGCTCACGCGCAGCGACCTGTCCAGTCACCTCGATAACAAATTCACTACGAAGGCTTTCAGCTGTTGCCATAACCTCTGCAGATACTTTTTCAGGGTTGATAACCAACTGCATGATTCCTTCACGGTCACGAAGGTCGATAAAGATCAAACCACCAAGGTCACGACGACGGCCTACCCATCCTTTCAAGGTTATTTCTTGTCCGATGTGTTCCTCACGAACACGACCAGCATACATACTACGTTTCATTGTTTCTCTCCTCTTTTATTCTGTTACTATTTTACCATAAAAGCGCAGGCTCTTCATGAAAATCAGCAGAAAAGTTTGCCAGTCTTTAAAAAACAAATGAAGGACCTAAAAATTAACGCCAATACAAAAATCCGATGAACTTCATCGGACTCTTTTATTTTGAATTGTTGCCTGCTTTACGCTTTTCAGCGATTTCAGCTGCCTTTCGAGGCAAGACGATTTCCGTTGTGTAAGCTGTCCCAAAGCGCAAGACACCTGCAATAGGGGCAAAGACAACTGCTAGATAGTTGTAGAAGAAATCGCCCTTAAAGGCATAAGCTAGCGCCCCAATGATGAAAAATAGAACGACTGCTTGAATCACTGCTAATAAAATTACTCGTTTCATGTGACCTCCTGACTCTATTATAGCATGAGAATCATCAAAAAGCTGACTAAATTATTCAAAGCATGTAGAGAAATACTGTAGACCAGACCTTTTCTGCTAATATAAGCCAAGCCCAAACTAAAACCAAGGCTAAAATAGACTAAAAATTGTTGCACATCACCTGGGAAATGAATCAAGGCAAACAGAACACTAGTTACCAGAAGAAAAATTAGAGTTTGTTTACTATTGTCCTGCTTAGGAAAGAGGTAGCGTGCTAACATCCCTCTAAAGATAAGTTCTTCCGTCAAAGGAGCAAAAATAACGACCGCAAAGAAGGAGAAGAGTGGTTGAGACAAGGTCAAGTCTGTCGCTATTTGCTGATTTACTGAAGGATCATTTGGCAAGAAAAACTGGACAACCAGAGATAAGAACCAAACCAAGGCAGGAAGCCAAATAAATCGGTTGAAGCCACTCTTCTCAATACGAACAGGACCTTTCTGATACCATTTGTAAATGCCGTACACATAAACTCCAGCCAAGGCCACATAGAGCAAGGTCACAGCATAGGGGGAAGCGCCTAAAGCAAGCGACGTAGTCGCGAGCCCCTGAATAAAGCCATAGATAAAGAAAAAGGATAGAATGGCTAGAAGGAACCAGCCGAGGTTTTTAAGTAATTTCATATAGATCTCCTATCTTGCTTTATAGCTGTTTTTCAATACAAAGAGGTTTGCTATTCCTAACACAAGTACCCAGGCAAGTAACATACCGATGTTAGAAAAAGATATTTCCCCACCTTTTTTATTTAAAAGATTTACAATTGGACCAATAAAAGAGTAATCTAACACTTTCTGAGCCGTATCATTTTGAAGAGCAATCATAGGTAAAAAAGAGACAATTAACATAGGGAAGATACTATAAACTTGCGCTTTAGATTGAGTATCTGACACCGCACCGATTAGAAGGTTGAGAAAAATAATACTAATCGTTGCTAGGAGCAAATAGATAACGTAGGCAAATAAATAACCAGATATATCTACTTTAAGATAGATGGGAAGTACAATCATAGCAAGTAACATTATCAGAATAGGGAGAACAAGCATACTAAGAGTATATTCTGTTGCTGTCACGCCACTTAGGAGGAGTGATTTAAGATTTCGTTTTTCCTTATCTTCTGCCATCATAATCGATACCATATAACCACTTCCCATGCTCAAGACCATCGTCAAGCTAGCAGATAGTAAAAATAGGCTTAATTGTCCATTCTTATTTGAAAATTCATTATATAAAACAGCAATACCAAAAGGCATCAATAGACTCGCCAATAAAGTTGAATTGCTAATAAGAACTTGCACTCTTAACCATAGTAGGGCATTTAATTTTCTAAACATCTAACTTTTCTCCTGTCAATCTGATAAAGATTTCTTCTAGAGTCGGCTCACAAGAGTGAACCACCATCAAATCTGTCGTATCTAAATGTGGCAATTCTTCAAATGGAACTATCTGTTCTCGTCCATCGTTATAAACCACACGTACTTTCTTATCCACATGGTACTTCTGGATAATATCTTGCGGACTTCCATACTCTATTAAGTTTCCCTTATTTAAAAGAGATAAGCAATCACAAAGCAGAGTTGCTTCATGCATATCATGCGTGGTCAGAAAGATAGTTGTCCCCGCCTGCTTTAATTCTTGAAGTAGGGTATGAATCATCTTAGATGTTGTAGGGTCTAAGCCACTGGTTGGCTCATCTAGAAAGAGAATCTTAGGAGCATTCAGAAGGGCACGAGCCAAGAACATTCGTTGTTTCATTCCTGTAGATAGTTTTTCTGCGATAATATCTTTAGCATCTGCCAATCCAACCTGTTGGAGCACCTGATTTACTCTATCTGACTTGAGACCATATAACTTAGCATAGATGAGAAGATTTTTATAAAGACTCATCTTTTCATAAAAACCACTGCCATCACTAACAATACCAATTTGTTCCAAATCATTTGAGGTTAAATCTTGAGAATTCTTGCCTAACAAAACTGTTTTCCCTTGATCTGCAGCCAACTGTCCTGTTAAGACATTGATCATAGTTGTTTTACCTGAGCCAGAAGGTCCAAGAAAACCAAAGATTTCACCCTCCTTAATCTCAAAAGAAATCTGATGAAGAGCTTTTTTGCTCCCAAAACTTTTGCTTACATTTTCAACACGAATCATAGAAACTCCTTTATTTAAAATAACGTTTCACCATAGGCAACTGCATCACACCGATATAAATATGGATCACTCCTACCAGCAAGAAAGCTAGTAACTGAATCTCTCCTGTCAGCAAGGAAAAGAGAGCAATCAAAAAGTAGAGACCTGGCAAGACATATTGGTTTAATTGGAATAAAATTCGAAAACTCTGTTCCAAATTAGCCTGGCGCTCCCCCTCATCGTAAGAATTGACATAGTCTAAATAATCCTTTGGTGTAGAGAAAAATGCCAAATCAAACTGACGAACAATCGCAATAGTCTTATAAAAATATTTTTGAGCATTAAAAATCAACACTAATCCCAAAAAAGAAAGAGGTAAGATTAGATTGCTTCTATCTAGTACAATCACTTCACTTCCTGAAATAAAGAGAGCCAATAAAATCGCTACACTTGTAATATGAAAAGCAATAGTTCCAAACTCAAGATTACGATTCATTTGCACATAATAGGTTTCATTCAGATCATCGTCCATTTCCTCTTGATACAAGGAGTGAAATTTTCTGCTTTTCTTTAAGAAATTGAAAGTCAAAAGAATGCTAATGAAACCTATCAATAAACAAATAGCTGATATCCATGGTATCAAGACTTTTACATCTAAAATAATTTCGTGGGATTCGGTAGCAGCCTTAAACATCCCTACAAAACCGCCCAAGAAACCTCCAAAGACAACAGACATTAAAAATAACAATCCACCTTTATTTTTCTTTTTCATATTCATTCTCCTTTTTCACTTGCTAGATTTTTGGATTTCTTTTCAATCCATTCAATTACTGGGATGAGAGCAAAGTAGGCCCAAATAAATTGGTCGCTGTAATAGAGATCAAACCATCCTAGATTTGTTCCAATTAGTAGACACAGGCTGACTAATAGAGCTATGGCAACTACATAATAAATCACTTTAAACTTATTCATCACTCATCCTCCTCCAAGCGAAATACCGATTCGACTGTTTCGTTGAAAATCTGAGATATTTTCAAGGCAATCACAACGGATGGGGTGTATTCGTCCCGTTCTAATAGGCTAATAGTCTGTCTGGAAACCTCTGCTAGCTTGGCTAGTTCGGTTTGATTGAGACCATCGCGAGCCCGAAGCTCTTTTAGACGATTTTTTAGTTGCATGTTACACACCTACTTTCCGTCAAATTCAACGGTTTGGATATCCTCAATGCGTTGTAGTTTGAATTTTTCTTTTCCTTTTTTATCAACACGACGTAGCTTGACCCATTCCTCATCAACATCTACAACTTCCCAGTTATCTGTTCCAAAAACTTGTCCAAAGATTGTCGGTGTTTTCCCAATCAATTCTTTTAATAATCTTGACATTTCTTTATTTCCTTTCTGTTTTTGCTCAATTCTTTTGATTTTATTCTCTAATTTCTTGACCCTTTGGGTATGATAGAGATAAAACATAATCACAAGAGGTACAAATCCTAATGCCCACATAATCGTTCCCTGCTCCTTTTCTCTTAACTTGATTATATTGTAACACATCTTTTTCTTTTTGACAAGCATATTTGTCAAAAAGTTTATGATTTTTGTCATTTTGCAAAAGAAAAAGGTCAGGAGTAAGTTCCTGACCAGTTTTTCTACTATTAAAATCCTAGTTTCTCAAAGATTTCTGAGAAGTTTTGGCTGATTGCATCAAGTGACACTTGCACTTCTTCTCGTGTTTGGTTGTTCTTGACCGTTACTTGTCCGCTTTCGACTTCACTCTCTCCGAGGGTGATGAGGGTCTTAGCCGCAAAGACATCGGCTGACTTGAACTGTGCTTTGAGTTTACGGTTGAGGTAATCACGCTCTGCTTTGAAACCTTGTTGGCGAAGAGTCTGTACTAATTCCAAGGCATTGACATTTGCTCCTTCGCCCAAGACTGCGATATAGACATCTAGGGCGTTTTCGATAGGTAGGGCCACACCTTGCTTTTCAAGGATGAGAAGCAGGCGCTCTACACCAAGCCCAAAACCAAATCCAGCAGTTTCAGGGCCACCAAAGTAAGCAACCAAACCATCGTAACGACCACCTGCACAGACTGTCAAGTCATTTCCCTCAATCTCAGTGATAAACTCGAAAATGGTGTGGTTGTAGTAGTCCAGACCACGCACCATATTGGTATCGATGATATAGTCTACTCCAAGATTTTCCAACATCTGACGCACAGCATCAAAATGAGCTTGGCTTTCTTCATCAAGGAAGTCCAAGATAGAAGGCGCATTCTCTACTGCCACCTTGTCTTCTTTTTCCTTAGAGTCCAAGACACGGAGAGGATTTTCCTCCAAGCGACGTTGGCTATCCTTAGACAAGGTCTCCTTGAGCGGTGTCAAATAGTCAATCAAGGCTTGACGGTAGGCCGCACGGCTCTCAGGATTTCCAAGAGTGTTAAGATGTAATTTGACACCTTGGATACCGATTTCTTTCAAGAAATGGGCTGCCATAGCGATGGTTTCCACATCGGTAGCTGGATTGCTAGAGCCAAAACACTCAACACCAATCTGGTGGAACTGGCGCAAACGCCCTGCCTGTGGACGCTCATAACGGAACATAGGGCCCATGTAGTAGAACTTACTTGGCTTTTGCACTTCTGGGGCGAAGAGTTTATTTTCCACATAGGAACGGACAACGGGCGCAGTTCCTTCTGGACGGAGGGTGATATGGCGGTCACCCTTGTCATAGAAATCGTACATTTCCTTGGTTACGATATCCGTTGTGTCTCCGACAGAGCGACTAATGACCTCGTAATGCTCAAAAATAGGCGTGCGTACTTCTGCATAGTTATAGCGCTTGAAAATCTCACGGGCAAAGCCCTCAACGTACTGCCATTTGGCAGATTCAGCAGGTAAAATATCCTGCGTTCCTTTTGGTTTTTGTAATTTCATAGGGAATCCTCTTTAAACTTAATAGTCTTATTTTACCATAAATAGAGGGATTAAAACAGTGAGAATAAAATTAGGATTTAGATATCATTTTTGAGATTAATAACTGTCAAAAGAATAGCTAGCAAGGAAAGACCAACAAATAGCATCCAAGTCAACTGTATATTCCATACGGCTACAAGTGAAAAACAGGCTGTTCCCACAGGTATGGATAAGGTAAACAATAAACCTAAAAAATTACTGGTACGAGCTAGAACCTCTGGAGCTAGATTTTTCAGGAGCATGGCACTAATCTTTGGTTGAACTTTACCAGACACATACAGAGTTGAACAGAGAAATAGTAAACCAAGTACGACTTGATTGAATAAATTAGCTAGACCAACTAGACTGAGTCCTACGGTCACCCACATCATCAATCTAGGCAAGGACTGCTTCCCAAAATAATCATTGCCCGTAAGGCTACTGATGATGATTGCTAACAAAGCACAGACTTGACTGATAAATAATGCCTCTGTGTAAGAAAAGTCCAAAAGAGAATGGCTCAAAAAGAAGATGTTATAGATGCTTCCTAAAGCGCCACCCAAGGCATTGATAAGCAAGACAGCACAGAGCATAAAACCAAAGTTTTTCTGTCCATCTTTAAGAAAAACGAGACGTAAATTCCGATAAATCGTTAGGAACTGGTCTTTGATAGAAAGCTTCTCATTTTTTAGTGATTCACCATCAGCAGATGACATTGACAGTCTCAATTTGCTTTTTCCTAAAAAGAGGATAACGGCTGATACTAGGAAAAAACAGGCATTGATTCCCGCAACGAGAGAAAAATTATTGACCGATAACCCTAAGAGCCACACTCCAAAAGCTTGACCACCAATAGCTGAAATATAGGTGATGAACTGGGAAAAAGAATAAGCCTCCATCAGATCATCTTCAGCTACTTTTTCCTTAATGAGAGGCATGCGCAAACCACCAGCAAAATCACTGATGACATCACTAATGACATTGATTAAACACAGGCTAGAAAAGGCAAAGAGACTAGCTTGCTGAACAACTAGGGCTGCTAGAAAAAATAAAACCGCCTGAAACAAACCGCTATAGACCATCCATTTGACCTTGTCCCTCGTGTAATCTGCCCGAATCCCTACAAAAACTGTAAAGAGAGTCGGAAGAAGCATGACAATATTCGCCATAGCAACCGCAAAAGATGCTTGTGGCAAGGTCGATGCATAGACGATAAATACCAGATTGAAAATCGAAGCACCAAAAGCATTGAAGAAGCGTGACAAAGTCAAGAGTCGATAAGCTTGATTTCTAAACAATAGTTTCATAGGTAATCCCCCTTCTTGTTATAATTCCTATATGAAGTATGACAATAGTATAGCATTTAGAAATTGAAAAGGAAAACTTTTGAATATATGCAACACACAAAATAAGCAAAAAAACGATAGAACTTCTTTGATAACCTGAGAGAGGGTAAGAGTTCTATCGCTTAAAATTTCAAATTATTTTCTTAGTTTGCAGATATTCAACAATCGGTCGTATTTCTATAGTATTCGGCAGATTTGTTGCAACCAAGCATCTCAAAAATATGGACAGCATCCTCCATCTTTTTCTGACCTTCCTTGACTCTGCCCTGCTTGCTATCAAGGAGACCTTCCGCCCACAAATAGACAATTCGGAAATAGGTCTCATTTTCCTTGTAGAAATGCTCTTTGATGACACGTTTAAAATAAGAGGCATTGGTAAATTCTTCACATTCAATGCTAGCTAAAAAACCATTCAATAGCATGGTGTGAAAAAGGTTTCGGTTTCCAGACATTTCCATTAGAAAATCAGATTTGCGGACCATTTCTCGTACATACCTAGTAAAAAGAGAAACAGATAAGAACGGAGAACTGACTGAGAACAAATTGAGTTCATAGATTCCCCAAATCTCAGTAGAAAACAAGTAGTCATGAAGGACTTTCCCTTCCTCTGCCGTTAACTCTACCGTTTCATCCATGCCCTTCATATAAGACTTGATAATAATGGCATTTAGAATATGTTTCTGTTTGTTTTGAGAATTGGCATACTTTTGATACTCCTGGCGATACAAATCCTCAAGAGGTGCTATATTCTTTAGGTCCAAGACATCTGTGATTTCTTTTCTCAACTCAGAATCTGTATCATACTGAAAACCTCTAGCCAGAAAGAGAATTTCCTCTACACTGGCAGATATATTTCCCAGAGCAAATAGAAACTTTTCCACCGAAAGCTCACTCTGACCAGTTTCAAATCGGGACAACATAGACGGAGAAAATTGTCCCCCAGTTGCTTGTCTCAGCGAGATATTTCTTGACTCTCGTAATTGTCTAAAGACTTTTCCAATCTGCTCCATAGACTTCCCCTTGATTCCGTATTTTCTTCATTTTATCATATTTTTCAGAAAATTCATCAAAAACTTGCCAAATTGTCAGAATTATGAGAAAATAGAGGATATTTATCACGTGGAGGGACTGTAATGAGAGAGGATATCAAAATCAATGACCGTGCTTTGGCCTTGCAAGACCAAATTATCGAAAAACTAGAGAAGGTTTTTGATACAGATGTGGAATTGGATGTTTACAATCTAGGATTGATTTATGAAATCAATCTGGACGAAACAGGTCTCTGCAAGATTGTCATGACCTTCACTGACACTGCCTGTGATTGCGCTGAAAGTTTGCCTATTGAAATCGTGGCAGGTCTGAAACAAATCGAGGGTATCGAAGATGTCAAGGTTGAAGTTACATGGTCGCCTGCCTGGAAGATTACACGAATCAGTCGCTACGGCCGTATTGCCCTTGGACTGCCACCTCGTTAATACTCTTCAAAAATCTCTTCAAACCACGTCAGCGTCGGCTTGTCGTAGTACGGTTACTGACTTCGTCAGTTCTATCCACAACCTCAAAACAGTGTTTTGAGCAACCTGCGCCTAGCTTTCTAGTTTGCTCTTTGATTTTTATTGAGTATAAGCAGGCAAATCACTTTTGAAGATGAAAAGAAGCAAGCCGAAGTTGGCTTGCTTTTTGAGTTTATTTTTTACCTGACTTGTCCATATTCCAGAAGTCTGTCACGGCTCCGCGTGAAGCAGATGATACGATATGGGCATATTTACCGAGGACACCACGGCTGTAAAGCGGTGGCAAGGTTGTTTCTGCCTTGCGTTTTTCAAGTTCTTCTTCGGATACGGCCATGGAAATTTCTTTGGTATCTTGGTCAACCGTAACGATATCGCCTGTACGAAGGTAGGCAATTGGTCCACCATCCTGAGCTTCAGGAGCGATATGTCCAACAACCAGACCATAAGTACCACCAGAGAAACGTCCATCTGTCAAGAGGGCAACCTTGTCTCCTTGACCTTTACCAACGATCATTGATGAAAGTGACAGCATCTCAGGCATACCAGGACCACCCTTAGGTCCAACGAAACGAACAACGACTACATCGCCATCAACGATTTCATCTGTCAGAACGGCCTGAATAGCATCTTCTTCTGAGTCAAAGACCTTAGCTGGACCAACGTGACGACGCACTTTAACACCTGATACCTTGGCAACCGCACCGTCTGGTGCAAGGTTCCCGTTCAAGATGATAAGCGGACCATCTGCACGTTTTGGATTTTCAAGTGGCATGATAACTTTTTGACCTGGTGTGAGGTCTGCAAAGTCAGCTAAGTTCTCAGCTACAGTCTTACCAGTACATGTGATGCGGTCTCCATGAAGGAATCCATTTGCCAAGAGATATCTCATAACCGCAGGCACACCACCGACTTCGTAGAGGTCTTGGAAGACATACTGACCAGATGGTTTCAAGTCAGCCAAGTGAGGCACACGTTCTTGAATCGTATTAAAGTCCTCAAGTGACAAGTCAACATTGGCAGCATGGGCAATGGCAAGCAAGTGAAGAGTGGCATTTGTAGAACCACCGAGAGCCATAGTTACAGTGATGGCATCTTCAAAGGCTTCACGAGTCAAGATATCTGATGGTTTGAGACCAAGCTCCAGCATCTTAACAACAGCACGTCCTGCTGCTTCAATATCTTCTTTCTTGTCAGCTGATTCAGCTGGGTGAGATGAAGAGCCTGGCAAACTCATACCGAGAACTTCGATAGCAGTCGCCATGGTATTAGCAGTATACATACCACCACAGCCACCAGGTCCAGGGCAGGCATTACATTCGAGACGTTTCACGTCCTCAGCCGTCATGTCACCGTGGTTCCATTTCCCAATCCCTTCAAAGACAGAAACCAAGTCAATGTCCTTGCCATCAAGATTTCCCGGTGCAATGGTACCACCATAGGCGAAAATAGCTGGAATATCCATATTGGCAATGGCAATCATAGAACCCGGCATGTTCTTGTCACAGCCACCGATAGCAACAAAGGCATCCACGTTGTGGCCTCCCATAGCCGCCTCGATTGAGTCTGCAATGATATCACGAGATGTCAAAGAGAAACGCATACCAGGCGTTCCCATGGCAATCCCGTCCGCTACGGTAATGGTTCCAAACTGCACAGGCCAAGCACCTGCCGATTTGACACCTTCTTTGGCTAATTTCCCAAAATCATGCAAGTGAATGTTACATGGCGTATTTTCCGCCCAAGTCGAAATAACCCCAACAATCGGTGTTTCAAAGTCCTTATCTGTCATACCAGTCGCACGAAGCATGGCACGGTTTGGTGATTTAACCATGCTGTCATAAATGCTACTGCGGTGACGTTTATCTAATTCAGTCATTTGTTCCCTCCCATTTCAGTTTTTACTATTATAGCACATTTTAAAAGCAATGAACAGAAGAAAATTCTTGAATTTTCAGAAAATTCTATACATATATAAACATTTTAAATTAAAAACAACAAAGCGGATCAGGGCACTTTCTGATTACCAGAATATGCTTTTAATCCGCTTGCTTTAAATAACGTAATGTAATTTTTACAGAAGTTCTTTCAGATAAGTGTATTTAACATCTATCTTGCATTATAAAACTCTAGAACTTTCTCTTTTATATTCGATTCACTCAAACCATACTCATTAAGAAGATAATCCATTTTCCCAACTTGACCGAATCTTTCTTGAACACCCATCCGATGAATTTTTGTTATTCCATCATCAGAGAATAATTCACATAAAGCACTGCCAATTCCACCTATCTGATTGTGGTTTTCTACAGTAAATATAGTCTTTCCGCTTAACATTGTTTTTATCTGTTCTGGTATCGGTTTGATTCTAAATAAATCTATCACACCTACTGAATAACCTAATTTAGACAGTTCATCCGCAACTCGAATACTTGGAGCAACCATTATGCCAGAAGCAACTATTACAACATCTTCACCGTGTCTTAACTCAATGTAGCCTTTAGAAAAATCTTCTCCACCTTGATATACAGCCTCTGGAGCTTTTCTAATTGTTCGAATATATTTTAGTCCTTTTAATTCTAATGTCTGGTTCAAGATTTCACGAAATTGGATATCATCAGTTGCTTCAAAAATGATTGATTTAGGAATTAAACGTAACAATCCAATTTCTTCAAATGGCATATGTGTTCCACCATTCATCTCTGCCGTTACTCCTGCATCTGAGCCAATCACAGTGGCATCCAATTGTGCGTACCCAAGAGAAATAAATAATTGATCAAATACTCTTCGTGAAGCAAAAGGGCCAAATGTATGAAGATAAGGTCTAAACCCCTGAATAGATAAACCTGCTGCAAGCCCGACCATTTCTGCTTCCATGATCCCAACATTCACATAACGGTCTCCAAAGTCCTTTTCAAGATTATTAGTAGCCATCGAACTTGACAAGTCTGCTTCTAAAACTACTATATCAGAATAACTTTGGTTAGCTTCTAGAAGGAAATCTCTATACACATGTCGTAATTCTTTCGTACTTCTCATCATTCTGTTTCCTCCAATTCCTGACTTAATCTTTCTACAACTGAAGTTAACATTTGTCTCTCCTCTACAGTAGGGCGAAGATGATGATTGGATTTCATTTCTTCCAGCTCTCGAACTCCTTGACCTTTAATAGTGTCTAATACAATACACTTAGGGGATGAATTATTTGACTGTTTTAATTGGATAATCCCTTCATAAATTTCTCTAATATCTGAACCATTGACCCTAATGGATTCAAACCCAAATGCTGAGAATTTTTCTACAAAATCACCTGGATTACAAATATCCTTTGTAAAACCATCTAATTGTTTTTTGTTATCGTCTACAAATACAATTAAATTAGATAACTGTTGATGAGAAGCAAACTGTATAGCCTCCCAACATTGTCCCTCATTTAACTCACCATCTCCAACAATAGCATAGGTATAAAAGGGACTTTTTCTTATTCTCTGACCATATGCAAGTCCGGTTGCAACACTAATTCCCTGTCCTAAAGAGCCAGTTGTCATATCTATGCCCGGCGTTAGATTTCTATCAGGATGAGACGGTAATTTGGTTCCATTTGTATTTAAAGAATGTAAGAATTCTTTGTCAAAGAAACCATTCAAATAGAGTGTGCTGTACAAAGCTGGTCCAGCATGTCCCTTGGATAAAACAAAATAATCTCTATCTCGTGACGCAAATATTTCTGGAGTCATCGGCATTATTTCACCATAAAGCACTGCTAAAACTTCTACTATAGACAGACTCCCTCCATAATGTCCGAATCCAAGATGATTCAATGTTCTAAGAGTATTTAATCGGATTTTTGTTGCAAATTTTCTTAACTCATCTTCTCTATTTTCACTTAAAATCATCCCTTATTCCTCCTTTGCAGATGGCTTTTTAATAAAGGATACTCCAAACATAACTGCTAGAATAAGAACAAGACCAATAACAATGCCTGCTTGTGAGCCAAATTGATTCAACATTCCTAAAATAATTCCTGATAGACCAAAATCTGCATCTGAGAAAGTTGACCCTTGGAAACCAAGTCCTCCCAAAACTGGCATTAAAAAGACTGGAAGAAAACTAATTAAAATACCTTGTAAAAATGCTCCAATAGTGGCTCCACGAACACCACCAGATGCATTCCCAATGACACCTGCAGTCGCTCCACAGAAGAAATGAGGCACAACGCCTGGTAAGATGACAACCGTTCCTGAAGCAATCATAATTGCCATACTTACTAAACCACCAACAAAACTAGAGATAAATCCAATTAGGACTGCATTAGGTGCATAAGTATAAACAATCGGACAATCCAAAGCAGGTTTTGAATTAGGTACAAGACGCTCTGAAATACCTTTAAAGGCTGGAACAATTTCACCCAAAATAAGGCGAACACCTGCTAAAATAACAAATACACCTGCTGCAAATTGACCTGCTAATTGTAAAGCATAAACTAGACCACTTGTACCATTACTGATTTCTTTTTCTATATATTCTGACCCTGCAAAGATAGCTACAATAATGTAAATAACTGCCATAGATAAAGTAATACTAACAGTACTATCACGTAAAAAAGCTAAACTCTTTGGGAATTTAATGTCCTCTGTTGATTTTGATTTGTCACCGATAAGGCTACCAGTGAAACCACTTAACCAATATCCCAAAGAACTGAAATGACCTAAAGCCACCTTGTCATTTCCAGTTAATTGAACCATATATTTTTGCACAAATGCCGGGGAAACACTCATAATAATACCAAGTGCTAATCCTCCTAGTAAGATAAGAGGCAAACTTGTAAAGCCAGCAACTGATAAAATGACCGCAATCATACACGCCATATATAGAGTGTGGTGCCCTGTTAAAAAGATATATTTGAATCGAGTAAAACGAGCAATTAAGATATTGAATACCATACCTGCAAACATAATCATTGCAGTAGCTGAGCCATATGTGGTTAAAGCTACAGCTACAATTGCTTCATTATTCGGTACAACTCCAGATAAATGAAAAGCATGTTCAAACATGGTACCAAATGGATTCAAAGAATTTTGTACAATTCCTGCACCACCAGATACAACTAAGAAACCAACAAAGGTCTTAATTCCACCTTTAATAATATCAGGTAATTTCTTCTTCTGAAGAACTAATCCTAAGATTGCAATTAAAGCTACTAAAATAGCTGGTGTACTAACAATATCCAATATGAACTTCATCATGACGCTAGCCTCCTAAATAAGTCCTTTTTCTTCACAAAGTTTAGTAATTAATTCTCGTAGTTCATCCATATCAATAATACTATTTAAGATACGAACATCTCCAAGATGACTAGCTGAATCAGCTAAATCACGACCAACAATCCAAATATCAGCTGCATTTGGATCTGCTCCACCTAAATCATAGTGTTCAACTTCTACATCTGAAACATTCAAATCACTCAATACAGATTCAATATTCATCTGTACCATAAAACTTGAACCTAATCCTGAACCACAAGCTGTACCAATTTTTAACATTATCTAATCCTCCTGTTTAATTATCATTTCAATGTCATCATAGTTTTTTGATGATATGAAAGTTTGAACATGATTTTTATCTCTTAAAATTGTTGTTAAATGTGACAAAGCCTTTAAATGACTCTCATTATCAATAGCTGCAATACAAATCAACAATCTTACCTCTTGTTCTGGATTATCCAATAAATAAATCGGTTCTTCCAAAACTAACATTGACATTCCTATTTCATTCACACCTTCATCTGGCCGAGCGTGAGGAATTGCTACTCCCTTCCCTAAATTAATAAAAGGCCCAAACTCTTCTACTTTTTGAATCATTGCCTCAGGGTAGTTCTCAGTTATCTTATGTTGATCCAAAAGCGGTTTAGCTGCTAAACGAATTGCCTCCTTCCATCCTAATTTTTCCGAACTAACCTGATAAGTTTCTTTTGTAATTAATTCTTCTAACAATGGTAACACTTCCTTTCTGTTCATTTCTTGATAGAGATACCTCTTTAATGCTAATTTTAACTCTAATTCTTGTGTGATTACACTATATCGTCTTACTATGCTAATTATCTGATTAAGCTCAATATCTCGATAACCTGTATCTGGGAAATCTTTTGATACCAATTCAACTAACTGTGTTGTTTGTTCTTCCGTCATCATAACAGAAACTAGATAATTTGGCTTCTCTGTATCCACCTTTATAGTAGAAAAAACCATATCATAGTCACTACTAGTTTTCGCATATAAATCATCAATCTTTGAGGTTCCTATAAACTCAATTTGAGGGAATAATGCTAATAGATTCTCTTTTATCATCAATGAAGAACTAATTCCATTAGGACAGATAATTGCTGCTTTATAACATTTTTGAGGCAAATTGTCTGCTTTCTTTAAATATCCTCCAAAATGGATAACAAAATATGCTGTTTCACTATCAGGTATGGGCTTGTCAATAGCGTCCATCAAGGGAGTCAAAGAATCTTTTACTAGTTCAAATAAATCAGGATAATGTTCTTTAACATGCAACACATATTCATTTGAGCTAGGTAAGCCGAACTTTAATCTATAGTAAGCCGGTATAAGGTGGCGGCGAAGATTTTCTCTCAATACTTCTCTTTGTTTAAAATGTAACAAAGAAATATCTTCCATTCTACTTATAATAGCCTCTGTTAATTGATTAAAGTAAACCGGAGCAACATCTACTTCACCTTCAAAGCAACTTGATAATAAAACTGTGACATAGCGATAATCATCCTCTGAAAATACCGTATCTATAATTCCCAAATCAACTACTGTATCTAATAAAATAGTCGTTATATCTTGAATAATAGGAGATACTAATGTCTCTGAAAGACATACTCTTTCAACATCCCTTTGATACCTACATATAATGAATACTAAACCGAAAAGGCAAACTTTTAATTGATTAACAATAGGTACTATCTGTAGCTTTTCATAATAATCTTTAACTACCTGATCAATCAAATCATAAGTTAATGAATACCCCCAACTGGATAAAACATAATCCAACCCCCAAATCCCTATGGAGGATTCCAGCAACTCACTAACCATTTGAAAAGCTAAACGGTGCTTATTCCACTCTGAACCGTGTAAAGTATAACCTTTTGCTCTACTGTACCCTAGCTCCAAATCATTATCTAACATAATCTTTCTTAATGATTGAATATCAGATAAGGTTGTATTCTTACTTACTTTCAAAAAGTCTTGGTAATGATTATTCGATATAAAATCTAATCGGCAAAAAGTGTAAAGATAGATTAAAGCTAAGCGAGTCGACTTTGGTAAAACCAATTCATCCGATCTAATAATATCTGTCAAAGACTGCTTCGTACGATTTGATAAACTATAGCGACCTTGTTTTTTATACAGCACTATCCCTTTATTAGCTAGATAAGGCACTAAATAATCTATTCCTTCTTTGACTTCCTTTATAGGTAAGCTCACCTTAACAGATAATTCATATAATGATAGCTCACAATGATCCATCAAAGTCATCAAAATAACTAGTGCTCTATAATCAAACATTTCTCTTCCTTTCTAACTACAATTATAGTGTAAAAGTTATAAGAATAAAAGAGTATTTCAGCACAATATAATCTCACCTTCTACAAGTAATTATTGGGCTGAAAGTTTTTAGTGATTATTTTTCAACTTTCTATTGACTTTTTAAAACAAAGTGATATCATTTAGATATCAAATAATAGGAGGCCATTATTATGACTGAAAAACTAATCAATTCAAAAGCAAATGGTGTATTAGCATTGATTCTCATTGAATTAGCGCTCGTTCTTGGTGTCTTTATATTTGTAATGGGCGCTGGTTCGGAAAACATTTTTGGAATTATTATCGGACTTGTACTAATCGTAATTGCAGCACTAGCTCATGTTGGTTTAAAAGTTGTCAAACCTCAAGAAGCTTTGGTTCTAACACTCTTTGGTAACTATACAGGTACTATTAAAGAACCTGGTTTTTACTTTGTCAATCCCTTCAGCGTAGCAGTCAACCCTGCAAACCACACTCGACTTGGACAAAGTGGTGATGTTAGCACAAAATCTCCTTTTTTAGGTTCTAAATCATCAAATGGCAATGATGTAAATCTTGAAATTGGCAAGAAACAGATTTCCCTCAAGGTTATGACCTTGAGCAATTCTCGCCAAAAAATCAATGATTGTCTAGGAAATCCTGTGGAAATCGGAATTGCCGTTACTTGGCGTGTAGTCGACACCGCTAAGGCAGTCTTCAACGTAGATAACTACAAGGAATACCTCTCTTTGCAATGTGATAGCGCCCTCCGTAATATTGTCCGCATCTATCCTTACGATGTGTCTCCTAATGTAGATACTACGGGTGACGGGCAAGCAGACGAAGGTAGTCTCCGTGGCTCTAGCGAAATTGTGGCTAACCGTATTCGTGAAGAAATCCAAAGTCGTGTTGAGGATGCTGGCTTGGAAATCCTTGAAGCGCGTATTACTTACCTAGCTTACGCTCCAGAAATTGCAGCTGTTATGCTTCAACGTCAACAAGCTTCTGCCATTATTGATGCCCGTAAGATGATTGTGGATGGCGCTGTGGGTATGGTTGAAATGGCCCTGGAACGGCTCAATGAAGGGGAATTGGTAGAGCTTGACGAAGAACGAAAAGCTGCCATGGTTTCAAATCTCCTAGTCGTTCTTTGTGGCAATCATGATGCACAACCAATTGTCAACACAGGAAGTCTTTACTAAAGATGGCTGAAGCTAAAAAAAAGCAGATTCCCCTTCGACTCTCAACAAAGTTATACGCTGCACTCGCATCATGGGCAGAAGATGACTTTCGTTCAGTCAATGGGCAAATCGAATATCTCCTTACAGAATGTGTCAAGCAACGGAAGAAAGACGGAAAATACGTATCAGAAACCATTGACGAACCATTTGAGATTGATATTTAACACCTTCTCTTGTCTGCTATATCAGACAGGAGAATTTTTTCATCTTTTTTTGTCAAGTAACTTTACTTTACAAAAAAAATGTGTTATCCTAGTATGGTTGATGAAAATCAGTAGATTGAATCGAATATAAATACCTAAAGGAGAAATCAAAATGGCAGTACCTGCACGTCGCACTTCAAAAGCGAAGAAAAACAAACGTCGTACACACTACAAAGTAACAGCTCCATCTGTAAACTTTGACGAAACTACTGGAGATTACTCACGTTCTCACCGTGTATCACTTAAAGGATACTACAAAGGACGTAAGATCGCTAAAGCTGCATCAGCTGAATAATAGAAGGGAGATACCATGCGCGTAAATATTACACTTGAACACAAAGAATCTGGTGAACGCTTGTACCTTACTTCTAAAAACAAACGTAACACTCCAGACCGTCTTCAATTGAAGAAATACTCACCAAAACTTCGCAAACACGTTGTGTTTACAGAAGTTAAGTAAGCATACCTAACTCAAAACGCCTTACTGGGCGTTTTTTGCTTGATTGGCTGGCAGTCTATAACTTTTCAGGAGAGATTTATGGCATTTTATCTTTGGATGTTTCCTCTACTTTTTATCTTTCACGATATGGAAGAAATTATCGGTCTTGTCTCTTGGATCTGTCTCAACGAAACCTTACTGGCCCAAAAGGCTCCAACTATTCTCAAGATCCACAAAGAAATGACAACAGAGGGATTTGCCCTTGCTGTTTTTGAAGAATTTTTCCTTGTCTTATCCATCACTTTATTAGCATATTTTACTCAATCTAGAGTTCTCGAATTAGTTTGGTTAGGGGGATTTGTAGTCTTTGCTATTCATCTCTTGCTCCATATCGGACAATCAATCCTTCTTCGCAAGTATATCCCTGCTCTGATTACTTCTACCATTTGTTTTCCTGTCAGTGCTTATTTGATTACAGACATCGTGCATTTGTGGCAAATTTCGACTAGCGAATTTTTCCTATTTTCACTGGTCGGTTCAGGCGTCGTCATCATCAATCTCCTCTTTGCCCTTTGGATTGGGAAAAAATATTCCACCTGGCTTGTCCACAAAAACGAATAAAATCCCCTGCAAATCTACATTACAGAGGACTTGTGTGTTATTCTTGAACTTCTTTCTGAGCGGCCTTTCCTTGGTCTAGAAGGACTTGGACAATTTTCTCATCGCGTAGTTTGACAGAATCGTTGATCATTTCTGCGGACTTGACAATGGTTGTTTCTAGTTGGGCACGTTTCTGACGACCCAATTCAATAGCTGCGACGATACCTTGGTTTTGAGCGACCAGACTTTCAGCCAGTTTAGTAACCGATTCGACAGCGACTGTCGGGCTTTGGGCAATTCGTTCCATCTGCGGAATCACTTCCTTGCTGGTTTCAGCTAGCATCTGAAGGGCAGCATTATTGGCATTGACAATGGCATCTGCCACGACACCTGATTTCATTGATTGTTGCAAAATACCCAGTTGGGCAATAGAAAGCTTCATTGTAGGAATCGTATTGCGACGAAGCATGCCCAATTTTTGGCGCATATCAGATGACACCTTCACCAGATTGCGCATCTGAGGTGTTGTTGCCCAGGCAACATAGAGACGGCTGACATACTCTGTGTGTTGTTGTTCAAGGGTATTGACCACTTCAGCCATGCGGGCCAATTCTTGTGACTTGGTTTGGTATTCTACCGTACTTGTATCAAGTTGGTCAGCTTGGGCCTTCAGTTCGGCAGCGCGATTACCAGCTTCTGTCTGGCTGGCTTCGATAAAGGAAATTACTCCCACTAAATTTTCAATGGATTTGGTATTGTCCTCAATCAACATCTCAGCAGAGACGATATTTCGAGCTAGCACATCTTCTTGCTTGACCACTGCGGCAGCCATGCCATCGAGCTTTTGCTCCACTGTTTTTGAATCAAAGTAAAATTCCTGTAGGGTATTCTTGCTCTTGTTAAACAATCGTTGCAAAAAGTTTGGCTTTTCTTCTAACTCAGCAATTTCAGCGTTCTTGTATTTGACTACAAAGCCTTGCAACTCACGGTTGGTATTCTTGAGTAGATCATCCACTTGGGGAATCTGTAGTTTCTTTTGTTCTGACAAGATACGATTGACCGTATTGTTCACACCTTCGACAGCAGATTGCCCAAAATCTAAGAGAGCATTTTGATTGGTGACAAACTGGTCTACTAACTGGGGCACGTGCGCTTTGATTCCTTCTTGCTGCTCAGGGCTCAACTTTTCAAGGAAGGTCAAGGTCTTGTCCGAGCCAGTATTTGTCTCGATGATTTGGGTTGTTTTATCCACCTTAGCTACCGTATTATTGGCAATCTGGTCAATATCAAAATTAAATTCTGTCATGGTTACTCCTTTGTTTCTAACCTATTCTTTACGATCTTTTTCTAGAATACGCAGACTGATATCAAAATCACGCATATCTGTTTCATTGAGTTCTCTCAAGACTTGGTCCAGTTCAAGGTCAAATTGTTCGATGGCTACTTTAGCTTGCTCTAAGCGTTCTTCTGCCCGATTATAGTTTTTAGGATTGGCCTTAATCTTCAAATAGCCTTCTAAAATCGTTTGGAATTTCTCCATCTTCAAACTATGAATGGCCGTCAATTCTTCCTTATCCCCCTCGGCAGAGGTAGCAATCTTGTCTAAAATAGCCTGATGGTCAATAGCAATATTGGCCAAGGTCTGGGACAATTCTGGAGCTAATTCCTCTGGCTCCGCATTTTCAAGATCTACCTGACTTTCTCTATCCAAACGTTCTAGCTGAACATCGATGTTTGCCCTTACTGTACGAACCTTTTTGTCAATACGGTTGTAGACATCAGCATCGATATAGGACTTGAGACGATCCGCCTCCTGATGGATTTCCCGCAGTTCGATTAATACTTGATTGGCCAGACTCTTATAGGACTCTGAGCCTTTTTCTACCAAGACTCCCTCTAACTGCTGAATATCTTTGTCCACCTGGCGAATCCTAGCTTTTAAAAGCTCAATCCGATCATCGAGCGAACGATCCTGCAAAAGAGGATAGCGCCAACGTTTATAGAGGCGATAACCACCATAGCCTAGTAGGACACAAGCCGCAAGTGGAAGAGCATATTGGACCAACAAGCCCAGTAAGAACAAGAAGCCCCAAAAATAGAGACAACCTTTCCAAAAACCATTACCTGATTTCATAAACATTCCTTATTTTCAATTTATAAGTCTATTTTAGCACAAAAGAGCAAAATGAGGGCGGAAATCCCCTAGAAAAGAGTTGATTTCTTTGCTGTAGAATGGAACTTAGTAGCGCGTGTGCTAATGTCAGTGAAGCTGACTCAAACCACAAACACACTCTGAGGAATATCAAAACAAAAGCTTGAAATATCAGAGGGGTTGTGTTAGAATGAAAGCATAAAGGGAAAATAATGCTTCTAGCATATATAACTAAAAAGCCCCACCGTGCCACCGGAGTCCACTGAAAAAATAGGTCTCTTACTTTTAATGAAATGAAAACCGAGGAAT